>NZ_JBCNNS010000100.1:0-15932 GCF_039594335.1 Raoultella sp. | reverse complement strand
CAAACCGGCGACCATGAGCACCGGTCTGGTGATTCAGGTTCCGGAATACCTGACCACTGGCGAGAAAATTCGTATCCATATCGAAGAAAGCCGCTACATGGGTCGCGCAGACTAATATCGCGTCGTGTCGGATAAGGGTGGCAACGCCCCGTCCAGGCCGCCCGTCGTATGAGCCGGGCAGTAAGACAAAAAAGGACAGCCTCAGGCTGTCCTTTTACTTTCCGCCGCCAGAATTACAGCAGTTCCGGATACTTCGTCATCTTCAGCGCCAGCTCAACGCCGCGTACTTCCGCCATCCCCTTCAGACGACCAATCGCCGAATAGCCCGGGTTAGTTTTCTTACGCAGATCGTCCAGCATCTGGTGCCCATGGTCCGGACGGAACGGAATTGGACGCAGATCGCCCGCGTGCTTACGGCGCAGTTCTTCGCTCAGAATCGCATCTACCACCGCCACCATATTGACGTCACCGGTCAGGTGCGCCGCTTCGTGGAACGTTTTTGGGTTCTCTTCGCGGCAGGTCGAACGCAGATGAGTAAAGTGGATCCTGTCGCCGAAGGTTTCGACCATTTTCACCAGATCGTTATCGGCTCGCACGCCGTAAGAACCGGTGCACATCGTAAAACCGTTGTTGATACTGTCCACGGTCTCTTTCAGCCACTGCATGTCTTCGATGGTCGAAACGATACGCGGCAGACCGAGGATCGGACGCGGCGGATCGTCCGGGTGTACGGCCAGCCGTACGCCAACCTCTTCGCATACCGGTACGATAGCGCGCAAGAAGACGGCCATGTTCTCACGCAGCTGCGCTTTACTAATATGGTCATATTCAGCCAGGCGCGTACGAAACTGTTCGAGGGTATAGCCCTCTTCTGCGCCCGGTAAACCGGCAATAATGTTGCGGGTCAGCTTTTCAATATCCGCTTCGCTCATCGCCGCAAAGTAAGCCTGAGCGTGGCGCTGCTCTTCCGCACTGTAATCCGCCTCAGCACCAGGGCGCTTCAGGATATGTAACTCAAAAGCGGCAAACGCGATTTGGTCAAAACGCAATGCTTTCGAACCGTCCGGCAGCAGGTACTCAAGGTCGGTGCGTGTCCAGTCGAGAATTGGCATGAAGTTATAGCAGACGGTATCAATCCCACAGGCCGCCAGGTTACGAATGCTCTGCTGGTAGTTGGCGATCCAGGTCGCACACTGCCCGCTCTGGGTCTTGATCTCTTCGTGTACCGGGATACTTTCCACGACCGACCACGTCAACCCTTTTTCCGCCAGCAGCGCCTGACGCTGTTTAATTTCGTCAACCGGCCAGACCTGACCGTTAGGAATATAGTGCAATGCCGTGACCACACCCGTCGCGCCAGCCTGCCGTACATCATCAAGCGACACCGGATCGTTCGGTCCATACCAACGCCAGGTTTGTTCCATCGCTATGCCCTCTTAAAGTTGTTATACCAATAATACAAAATTCAATGATGACTACCATACAGGCTTCTCGACAGGGATCAATTTGTCCCGCTAAATTGATTGATCCAGCTCACACTAAGCGGATAAATACGGCTCACCAATTTAATTTGCTGTCATATAACTTTACACTGATATTGTTAATCATTGGTTAATCAGGTGTGTAAAGAATGACAACTATTGCTACCGCTACGCTGCCAGAAAGCGTGCAGCGTCCTCAGTACGATCGCAGCCAACTGCGCTCGCGTATTGTGCACTTTGGCTTCGGGGCGTTTCATCGCGCGCATCAGGCCCTGCTCACCGATCGGGTGCTGAACGCCAGCGGTGGAGACTGGGGGATCTGTGAAATTAGCCTGTTCAGCGGCGATCGGCTGATGAGCCAGCTCCGTCAGCAGGACCACCTGTTCACCGTGCTGGAAAAAGGCGCGCAAGGTAACCAGCCGATTGTCGTGGGCGCCGTTCACGAATGTCTGAATGCAAAGCTGGACTCTCTGCCCGCGATCATTGAAAAATTATGCGAACCGCAGGTGGCCATTGTCTCGCTGACCATTACGGAGAAAGGCTACTGCATCGATCCCGCCAGCGGAACGCTGGACCTGACGCAACCGCGCATTATTCACGATCTGGAAAATCCCGCATTGCCGCAGTCGGTACCGGGGATTCTGGTCGAAGCCCTGTCTCGCCGCCGCGAGCGACGCCTGCCACCGTTTACGGTCCTCTCCTGCGATAATATTCCTGATAACGGTCACGTGGTCAAAAATGCGGTTCTGGGCATGGCGGAAAAACGCGCACCCGAACTGGCACAGTGGATTGCTGAACATGTCAGTTTTCCTGGCACCATGGTTGACCGTATCGTACCCGCCGCTACCGATGAGTCGTTGGCTGAAATCAGCGCCGCGCTCGGCGTCGAAGATCCTTGCGCCATCAGCTGTGAGCCATTTATTCAGTGGGTCATCGAGGATAACTTCGTGGCGGGCCGCCCGGCATGGGAAACCGCCGGTGCCCAGATGACCGATAACGTGTTGCCCTGGGAGCAGATGAAGCTGCGGATGCTCAACGGCAGCCACTCCTTCCTTGCCTGGCTCGGCTACCTTGCCGGCAATGCGTATATCAGTGACTGCATGCAGGACGAGGTGCTGCGCAGCGCCACTCGCCGGCTGATGCTCGACGAACAAGCCCCGACGCTCGCTATCGAAGGCGTCAATCTGACGCACTATGCCGATAGCCTGATCGCGCGCTTTAGCAATCCAGCGCTCAAACATCGCACCTGGCAGATAGCGATGGACGGCAGTCAGAAACTTCCGCAGCGTATGCTTGATGGTATTCGCGTTCACCTGCAACGCGGTAGCCCTTGGCCGTTGCTGGCGCTTGGCGTGGCGGGCTGGATGCGCTACGTCAGCGGTAGAGATGATGCCGGTCAACCTATTGATATTCGCGACCCGCTGAGCGAGAAGATTCAGGCTCTGGTTGCCGGCAGCCGCGATGAGGAACGCGTCGGCGCCCTGCTTTCACTGGAAGAAATCTTTGGTCGCGATCTGCCGCGCAATACGCTGTTTGTCGATAACATCACCGCCGCCTGGCGTCAGCTTTCTGCTGTCGGTGCCCGCCAGGCCATCGCCAACGTGGCCGGAATTTAACAATTGCTGCTTTTTAGCGGACAGAATTCTTTTCTGTCCGCCCTGGCCCTTCTCTTTTCCCCTTTTTTTCGTCAGGATAGCCCCAACTGTTACAACATTACATTTGTATCCTGGAGAAAATGTGACCAAAACAAACTTGATCACGGGGTTTCTCGGCAGCGGTAAAACGACCTCGATTCTTCATCTGCTGGCCCACAAGCCTGCAGATGAAAAATGGGCCGTACTGGTTAATGAGTTTGGCGAAGTGGGTATCGATGGCGCTTTGCTGGCCGATAGCGGCGCACTACTCAAAGAAATTCCCGGCGGCTGTATGTGCTGCGTCAACGGACTGCCGATGCAGGTTGGGTTGAATACCCTGCTGCGGCAGGGGAAGCCGGATCGGCTGCTGATTGAGCCTACCGGGCTTGGCCATCCCAAACAAATTCTCGATATTCTGACCGCCGCCGTCTACGAGCCGTGGATCGATCTTCGCGCCACCCTGTGTGTGCTGGATCCCCGCCAACTGCTGGACAGTAAAGTGATGGCGAACGATAACTTCCGCGATCAGCTGGCGGCGGCCGACGTCATTATCAGCAATAAAATGGACCGGATGACGGCAGAAAGCGAACTGGCCTTTGACACCTGGTGGCAGGAGCATGCGGGCGAACGTCTGCATATTCTCACGACCCATGGCAACATCGACCTGGCGCTGCTGGATTTACCGCGTCTGAATCGGGCCCCACTGCCGGAAAGTGCCGCACATGCGCACAGCCACGGGCAGAAAAAAGGTCTGGGTGCGCTCAGTCTGCCGGCCCATCAGCGCTGGCGCCGGAGCCTCAACAGTGGTCAGGGCTATCAGGCCTGTGGCTGGATTTTTGATGCCGATACAACGTTTGATACGATTGGCCTGCTTGAGTGGGCTCGTCTTGCGCCGGTTGCCCGCGTCAAGGGCGTGATGCGTATCGCGGAAGGTCTGGTACGCATCAACCGTCAGGGACTTGATCTGCATATTGAAACCCAAAACGTTGCGCCACCGGACAGTCGTATTGAGCTGATCACCGAATCCGAAGCAGACTGGAATGCGTTACAAGCCTCTTTGTTGAAACTTCGTTTAAGTTAAGGCGGGTATGTTTCCCGCCGTTTTACACAACTCGCAACTGTTATGATTAAAAACCGAATTCCCCTGATCCTGCTGCTTAACGCTGCGGGCTTTGCCCTCTTTTTTTCGTGGTATTTGCCCGCGAATCATGGTTTCTGGTTGCCGCTGGATTCCGCCATTTTCCACTTCTTTAACCAGGGTGTGGGAAAGAGTCAGGCCTACGCCTGGCTGCTGGCTATCATCAATAACCGGGCTTTCGACGCCTGCTCTTTGCTGGCAATGGGCGCCCTGATGCTGAGCTTCTGGTTGAAAGAGCAAAGCGCCGGTCGCCGTCGGATCATCATTATCGGCCTGGTCATGCTGCTTTTCGCGGTGGTCATTAATCAACTGGCGCAACATCTGATGCCGGTTAAACGCGCCAGCCCTTCGCTCACGTTCAGCGAGATTGTTAAAGTAAGCGATGTTGTCGCCTTCCCGACCAAAGATGCATCGAAAGACAGTTTCCCCGGCGATCACGGCATGATGCTGCTGATCTTCGCCACCTTCATGTGGCGCTATTTTGGCCGTCGGGTATTTGCTATTGCGCTGGCTATTTTTGTTGTTTTCGCTTTTCCGCGGGTCATGATTGGCGCTCACTGGTTTACCGATATTGCCGTTGGTTCATTGACCGCCGTACTCATTGGCATCCCCTGGGTGCTGATGACGCCGTTAAGTGACATATTGATCGCCTGGTTTAACCGTTCGCTTCCTGGCGGCGCGGGTAAAATTTAATCTCTTCCTTACATATTATTAACTATATCCATAAGGGATCGTTCTCGGTCCCTTTTTTATTTGCCGGTTTTTTTATCGTCCACGTCATCTTTCTGTCACATTAATCATCTTACAAATGAATGAATTGCATATTTTTCACCCATCTCTGCCGCTATTTTGTGCTTTCCCGATGATTCACTTTTAGATGCACAATTTCTTATAAGAAATCTCGCGAAACCGCTCGCCATCCCACGTTTGATAGGGTACTCTCGATCTCGTTTTGCCTTTCCAGTAAGGTCAATCCGGCTCAAAAATAAATTTGTGCGGTATCCCACAAATTTAGGTTTAAGGAATTGTCTCATTGCTGACAGGTATTTAGGCTCTAGCACGTTTGGCATTTTTTATAACGACTTTGTCGTTAAGGACAACAAGGGAAAACAAACAATATGGTCAAATCTCAGCCGATTTTGAGATATATCTTGCGGGTTGTGCCCGCGATAGCAGTGGCAGTTTTGCTCTCTGCCTGTAGTTCGACAAGTAGTACCGCAAAGAATATGCATTCTGAGACGCATGCTGTGGGTAGTGGCGATTTATCATCACTGCAAGCCTCTCAGGATGAATTTGAAAAGATGGTCAACAATCTGGACGTTAAGTCCCGTTTGATGGATCAGTATGCTAGCTGGAAAGGCGTGCGTTACCGCCTCGGCGGCAGCACTCGCAAAGGCATTGATTGTTCCGCTTTTGTGCAGCGTACTTTCCGTGAACAATTTGGTCTGGAACTGCCCCGCTCCACTTCTGAGCAGCAGGATTCTGGCCGGTCCATTTCACGCTCTCAACTGCGTACTGGCGATTTAGTTCTGTTCCGGGCGGGTTCCACCGGTCGCCACGTCGGTATCTATATCGGCAACGATCAGTTCGTCCATGCATCCACCAGCAGCGGTGTGACCATCTCCAGCATGAACGAGCCATACTGGAAAAAGCGCTATAACGAAGCGCGACGAGTTCTGAGCCGCTCGTAATCCTTTCTGTCGTCAGTTATCCCTTGGCTGACGGGCGGAACAAAAAAACACTGCTGCGGCGGTGTTTTTTTTTGCCTGTTTACATATGAATGCCGCAATATAAGCTATCCCTTGTAATGGCGATAGAGAAAACGTGTTCTATCAACCCATTGGTACAACTCATTAACACGGACCGACTATATAGCCTATGCTTACCCGTTACCTGTCACCCCGGCGTAATATCTGGCTGACCAGCATAATCATCGGAGTGATCGTCGCCCTGCTGGCCGGAAGCATTCAGGTTATGGTGATTCACCATAACCGGTCTGAACGTTTTGACAGTATCATCGACAACGTCAACGCCTACCTGAGTGAATACTTCAGCGAGCTCGAGAAGACCATGACGGACCTGCAGCCGCTGGTCGATCAAAAATGTGAAAATATTGCGTCAGGCCTGACCGCACGAGCGGCTTTTAGCCCAAACGTGCGCGCGATTTTGCTGGTGAAAGATGGTGTCGCCTTTTGCTCCTCCGCCACCGGCTCCATGGACACACCTCTGGTACAGCTCATCCCTCATCTCGATACCCATAAAGCGGTCGATATGCAGCTTCTGCCGGGGACGCCAATGATGCCGAAGAATGCCGCACTGGCGATGTGGCTACGCAACCCGCACGGCGGTGACGATGGCGTTTTCGTCTCAATCAATACCAACCTGACACCCTATATTCTTTTTTCCACCCGCCAGAACGATTTCAACAGCATCGCGCTGGTTGTCAACAATACCGCTCTCTCTACTCTGACCAACAGCCTTACCGATCTGCAGAGCCTGCCCGCAGAGCCCATCCGACAGGTACAAATCAAAGGACTGCCGCTGAAGGTTTATCTCTATGCCAACAGCTGGTTATCGGAAAATACGCAGTTTGTGCTGCTGCTGGGGGTAGTATGCGGCCTGCTGGCTGGACTGGTGAGTTACTATGTACTGGCGCTAAAGTCCGATCCGCGTAAGGCCATTCTGCTGGGGATCAAAAACCATCAGTTCTATATTGTCTATCAGCCGGTCGTGAAGGCCGATACCCTGGGCATTAGCGGTATTGAGGTGCTGATGCGCTGGCGCCATCCGGTAGCCGGGGAAATCCCGCCGGACGTGTTTATTAACCTGGCTGAAACGCAACAAGTGATTATCCCGCTCACTCATCATTTATTAGCACTGATCGCCCGTGACGCGCCAGCATTGCAAAAAATTCTGCCTGTAGGCTGCAAGCTGGGGCTGAATATCTCACCGGCCCATCTGCACGCCGACGAATTTCAGGATGACCTTCAGCAATTCGTGGCATCCATGCCCGCCAACCACTTCAATGTGGTTCTTGAAATTACCGAACGTGCGATGATCGATAAAAACAAGTCGCTGGCCATCTTTGACTGGCTGCATGAGCAGGGATTAGAGATTGCGATTGACGATTTTGGAACCGGACATAGTGCGCTTATCTATCTCGAGCGTTATAAATTTGACTATCTGAAAATCGATCGCGGCTTTGTGCAAGCTATCGGGACCGAGACCGTCACCTCACCGGTGCTGGATGCGGTACTGACGCTGAGCCGCCGCCTGCAGCTCATGACCGTTGCGGAAGGGGTCGAAACGCCGGAACAGGCGGAGTGGTTACGCAAACATGGCGTAAACTTCCTGCAGGGCTATTGGCTGAGCCGTCCGCTGCCGCTGGAAGAGCTGATCGCGGCACATGACGAACCGGCAAAATATTTTTCCGCCCGGTAACGGTCCTTGATGATGCCTGCCACAGAGGATATGAATCTGGCTATGTTTGCGCGAATCTGCCTGCTATTACTGACCCTGCTCAGCCTGAATAGTCAGGCGCAAACCATAAAAGAGGGCAGCACTTTTGCCATCATTGGCGAACCGAAATACGCCGTCGGCTTTGACCATTTCGACTATGCCAATCCCAGGGCCCCGAAAGGGGGAACGATCGTGAATGCCACCATTGGCACCTTCGACAACTTCAACCGCTATGCGCTGCGCGGCAATCCGGGAGTGGGTACCGACGCCCTGTACGACACGCTGTTTACCACCTCCGATGATGAACCGGGAAGCTATTATCCACTCATTGCCGCACACACGCGCTACGCCGATGATTTCTCGTGGATGGAGATAACCCTCAACCCGCACGCCCGCTTTCATGATGGCAGCCCGATTACCGCCAGCGATGTTGCCTTCACCTTCCACAAATTTATGACTGAAGGGGTACCGCAGTTCCGTTTGTTCTACAAGGGAACCCGCGTCGAGGCCATTGCGCCGCGCACCGTACGCATTACACTGGCGCAGCCGGGCAAGGAGAACATGCTGAGTCTGCTCTCTCTGCCGGTGATGCCGGAGGCATTCTGGCGTCACCATAAGCTCAGCGACCCGCTCTCCACCCCGCCGCTGGCCAGCGGCCCCTATCGGATTACCGACTGGCGGATGGGCCAGTACATCACCTACTCGCGGGTGAAAGACTACTGGGCCGCCGACCTGCCGGTGAACCGCGGACGCTGGAATTTCGACACACTGCGCTACGACTACTACCTTGATGATAATGTCGCCTTTGAAGCCTTTAAGGCCGGCGCCGTTGACCGGCGCGCAGAGACGATGGCCAAAAACTGGTCGACCCGCTATGTCGGGCGCAATTTTACCCGCGGCTATATCGTCAAAGATGAGTACCCGAACACCTCGGCGCAGGATACCCAATGGCTGGCATTCAATATCCAGCGCCCGGTGTTTAATGACCGCCAGGTCCGTGAAGCCATCACCCTCGCCTTCGATTTCGAGTGGATGAACAAGGCGCTATTTTATGGCGCCTACAGCCGGGCCAGCAGCTACTTTCAGAATACCGAATATGCGGCGCGTCACGCGCCCGATGCCGAGGAGCTCGCCCTGCTGACGCCAATGAAAGCCGATCTGCCGCCGGAGGTCTTCACCTCCGTCTATCAACCGCCGCGTTCCCGCGGCGATGGTTTCGATCGCGCAAATCTGCTGCAGGCGGATGCGCTGCTTCAGCAGGCGGGTTGGGTGCTGAAAAACCAGCGCCGGATCAACGCCGTCACCGGCAAGCCGCTGCGCTTTGAACTGCTGCTGCCCTCCGGGGGCAACGATCGCTGGGTGCTGCCGTTCCAGCATAATCTCCAGCGCCTCGGTATTACGATGGATATTCGCCAGGTTGATAACTCGCAGTACAGTAACCGCCGGCGCAGTCGTGACTACGATATGATGCCCATCGTCTGGCGTGCGACACCCTGGCCCGGAACCGATCTGCAAATCTCCTGGGATTCGGCATATATTCACTCCAGCTACAATGCGCCCGGAGTTCAGAGCCCAGTCGTGGACAAACTGATTGCGCAGATCATCCGCTGGCAGGGTAATAAGCAGAAGCTCCTGCCTCTGGGTCGCGCGCTGGACCGGGTGCTTACCTGGAACTATTACATGCTGCCGATGTGGTATATGGCGCAGGACAGGACGGCGTACTGGGATAAATTCTCCTTCCCACAGACGCGTCCAGTCTACTCATCCGGATTTGATACCTGGTGGTATGACGTGAACAAAGCGGCAAAACTGCCCGCGGACAAACGGTAAGGAATAACGATGGGCGCATACCTGATCCGCCGGTTGTTGCTGATAATCCCCACGCTGTGGGCGATCATTACGATCAACTTTTTCATTGTCCAGATAGCCCCGGGCGGTCCGGTCGATCAGGCCATCGCCGCCATTGAGTTTGGCAACCGCGGCGGCTTACCGGGCGCCGGAGAAAACGGTATGGCTGCCAGCCATGCCCGTACCGGCGTCGGCAACATCAGCGAAGGTCATTATCGCGGCGGGCGCGGTCTCGATCCGGAAGTGATTGCCGAAATCACCCACCGCTACGGCTTTGATAAACCGCTCCACGAACGCTACCTGAAAATGCTCGGCGACTATCTGCGCTTCGATTTTGGCGACAGCCTTTTCCGCAGCGCATCGGTGTTGCAGTTGATCAAAAACAGCATGCCGGTCTCCATCACCCTGGGGCTGTGGAGTACGCTGATTATCTACCTCGTCTCGATTCCACTCGGCATTCGCAAAGCAGTCCATAACGGCAGTCAGTTTGATATCTGGAGCAGTACGCTGATCATTATTGGCTACGCCATCCCGGCCTTTCTGTTCGCCATTATTCTGATCGTGCTCTTCGCGGGGGGCAGCTATCTGGACCTGTTTCCACTGCGCGGGCTGGTGTCAGCCAATTTCGAAAGCCTGACGTGGTATCAGAAAATCCTCGATTACCTCTGGCATATTACGCTGCCGGTACTGGCGACGGTCATCGGCGGTTTTGCGGCACTCACCATGCTGACCAAGAACAGCTTTCTTGATGAGATCCGCAAGCAATATGTCGTGACCGCGCGCGCCAAAGGGGTAGGCGAAAAACAAATTTTATGGGGCCACGTTTTTCGCAATGCCATGCTGCTGGTGATCGCCGGTTTCCCGGCGATGTTTATCAGCATGTTTTTCACCGGTTCCTTGCTGATTGAGGTGATGTTTTCCCTCAACGGCCTGGGGCTGCTGGGCTATGAGGCGACCGTTTCCCGTGATTACCCGGTGATGTTCGGCACGCTGTATATTTTTACGCTGATCGGCCTGTTGCTGAATATTGTCAGCGATATCTGCTACACGCTGGTCGATCCGCGTATTGATTTTGAGGGCCGCTGATGACTTTTCTGAGTCCCGTGAATCAGGACCGCTGGGCGCGTTTTCGTCACAACCGCCGCGGCTATCTGTCGCTGTGGCTGTTTATGATGCTTTTCGTGGCCAGCCTGTGCGCCGAGTTGATTGCCAATGACCGTCCGCTGCTGGTGCAGTATCGCGGCAGTCTGTACGTTCCGGCATTGAAAAATTATAGCGAGACGACCTTTGGCGGCCCATTTGCTACCGCCGCCGACTACCAGGATCCGTGGTTACAAAAGCAACTGGATGATAACGGCTGGGTACTGTGGGCGCCGATCCGTTTTGGCGCCACTACCATCGACTTTGCCACCCAAGCGCCCTTCCCTTCCCCCCCTTCGACGAGAAACTGGCTGGGCACCGATGCCAACGGCGGCGATGTCCTGGCCCGTATTTTATACGGTACGCGGATATCGATTCTGTTCGGCCTGCTGCTGACCTTTTTCTCCAGCGTGCTGGGGGTGCTGGCGGGCGCTATTCAGGGGTACTACGGCGGCAAGATTGATCTGTGGGGTCAGCGGTTTATCGAGGTGTGGTCAGGGATGCCAACCCTGTTCCTGATTATTTTGCTCTCAAGCGTCGTTCAGCCGGGCTTCTGGTGGCTGCTGGCCATTACAGTACTGTTCGGCTGGATGGCGCTGGTCGGCGTGGTGCGCGCGGAATTCCTGCGCACTCGTAACTATGATTACATTCGCGCGGCGCAGGCGCTGGGGGTCAGCGACCGCCATATCATTTTCCGCCACATGCTGCCGAACGCCATGGTTGCGACCCTGACCTTCTTACCGTTTATTCTGTGCAGTTCAATCACCACCCTGACTTCACTGGATTTTCTCGGCTTCGGCCTGCCGTTAGGTTCACCCTCGCTGGGTGAACTGCTGCTGCAAGGGAAAAACAATTTGCAGGCGCCGTGGCTGGGCATCGCCGCCTTTCTGTCGGTCGCGGTGCTGTTATCGCTGTTAATTTTCATTGGTGAAGCCGTCCGCGACGCCTTCGACCCCGGTAAGGCGGTATAACATGACGCAGCCTTTGTTAGAGATAGACAACCTCTCCATCGCCTTCCGCCAGCAGGGGAAAACGCATACCGTCGTCAGCGAGCTGTCCCTGGCGATTCACGGCGGAGAAACCCTGGCGCTGGTCGGTGAATCCGGCTCCGGTAAAAGCGTCTCTGCGCTCTCGGTGCTACGGCTGCTCCCCTCTCCGCCGGTCTGCTACCCTGGCGGAGACATTCGCTTTCACGGTCAGTCGCTGCTCCACGCCGATGAACGCATGCTAAGTAAGGTGCGCGGCAACCGTATCGCGATGATTTTTCAGGAACCGATGGTGTCGCTCAATCCTCTGCATACGCTGGAAAAGCAACTGTATGAAGTGCTGTCTTTGCATCGCGGCATGCGCAAAGAGGCCGCGCGCGGCGAGATCCTTAACTGTCTGGAACGGGTCGGTATCCGTGATGCGATACGCCGGCTGGCGGACTACCCGCATCAGTTTTCCGGCGGTGAACGCCAGCGGATCATGATTGCCATGGCGCTGCTCACCCGGCCGGAACTGCTGATTGCCGACGAACCCACTACCGCGCTGGACGTGACCGTGCAGGCGCAGATCCTGAAGTTGTTACGCGAACTGAAAGACGAGCTGAATATGGGGCTGCTGTTTATTACCCATAACTTAAGCATTGTCCGTCAGCTCGCCGACCGCGTGGCGGTGATGCAAAACGGCCGCTGCGTCGAACAAAACGCCTGTCGGACGCTTTTCACCGCCCCCGAGCACCCTTATACCCGCCGACTGCTGGACAGCGACCCCTCCGGCAGCCCGGTACCGCTGGCCGCCGATGCGCCGCTGCTGCTAAAAGCCGTCGATCTGAGCGTCGCCTTCCCGGTTCGTAAAGGGATCCTCCGCCGGGTGGTGGATAGTAACCGGGTGGTCAATGCGCTGAATTTCCAGCTGCGCGCCGGGGAAACCCTGGGCCTGGTGGGCGAGTCGGGATCGGGGAAAAGCACCACCGGGCTGGCGCTGCTGCGCCTGATAGCTTCCGAAGGGACGATCGTCTTTGAGGGGCAAGCGCTGCAGGGACGTAGCCGCCGGCAGATGCTGCCGCTGCGCCGCCAGATGCAGATAGTCTTCCAGGATCCCAACTCATCGCTGAATCCCCGTTTGAACGTGCTGCAGATTATTGAAGAAGGCCTGCGCGTCCACCAGCCAACGTTAACGCCTGCTGCGCGTGAACAAGCGGTGATACAGGTGATGCAAGAGGTGGGGCTCGACCCGCAAACGCGGCATCGCTATCCGGCTGAGTTTTCCGGCGGCCAGCGTCAACGTATTGTGATTGCCCGGGCGCTGATCGTGAAGCCCCAGCTTATCGTGCTGGATGAACCTACGTCATCGCTGGACAAGACCGTCCAGGCACAAATTCTGGCTTTGCTGAAAGCGTTACAGCAAAAACATCGGCTGGCTTATATTTTTATCAGCCATGATTTACGCGTAGTGCGGACGTTGTGTCATCAGGTGATCGTGTTACGACAGGGAGAAGTCATTGAGCAAGGGGAATGCGAACGCGTTTTTACCGCTCCACAGCAGGTATATACCCGCCAGCTTCTGGCACTGGGCTGACGGTCAGAATGGGTTGTGGCCAGAGAACGGTTCGGCAATCGCCACGCCGAAATTTTTCAGTCGACAGGTTGCCGCAAACTCGTCCTGTAAATTCACAAACAGGCAAGGTTCCCCTTCACACTCGACGATGGAGCAATCGACTTCGATGTCGCTGAGGGCCTCGCTGAGCTTATACATCACCGGCCACGCTTTCTCCCCGTCCGGGCTGAGCAGCTTCAGCGCAACGAGGCTGTTTTCACTCTCGGCGCCGTTTTGCGGAATCGGTTCAACTCTTGAACCCGCAAAACCGGCCAGCCAGCGATAGCTCTGCGGTAGACGGTGTACGATAGAGAGTTGCTGTGTATTCACTTATTTTCCCCGGAAACAAAATGCTTCACAATAAATTTACATCAATATTAACACATCGTTGACAAATAATCCTGCATCAGCATGGAAAACGTTTACACCCGCATCACGCCAAGGTTAACAACTTATAATCCAGCACCTTATTGTTGCGCTGCAGATACAGATCGGGGCTATATGTACCCGTTTCTGTGATCCAAAACAACTTTTTTATCGCAACATTGCGACTTTTTACACTATTTGATTTTACATAAAAGAAACAAATTACAGAACCGGGAAGCCCATCGCGGTTGATGTGCATCAAAAAAGGGGCGGAAATCGCCCCTTATGGAAGGTATTTTAGCGAGCGATTTTTCGCCGCCGACTGGCGTAGAGGGAGAAAAGGATCGAGCTGCTGGCACAAAATGCGATCGAAATCAGCATCGGCCAGGCGGTAGTAAAGGTCGCCATCGACAGCAGCGCGCCAATAATCGCCCCGATGCCAAAGCGAAAGGTCCCCGCCAGCGATGAGGCGGTGCCCGCCATATGGGGAAACTCATCCAGAATGACCGCCATCGCGTTGGAGGAAACCATCGAAACGCAGCCGACAAAGACTGCAACGCCAACCACCAGCGCCCAGAATCCGACATCCAGCAGCGCGCAGACCACCATCCATACCGCCATCACAAACTGGATCCACAGCCCGGCGCGGAACATGTTCAGCGCGCCGATCCGGCGAACAAAACGGCTGTTTATGATGGTCATGATGAACAAAAAGGCAATGTTCAGCGCAAAATAGTAACCAAAGTGCTGTGGCGAAACATGATTGATATTGATGTAAACAAACGGCCCGGCGCTCAGAAATGAGAACATCCCGGCAAAACTGAAGCCGCTCGCCAGCATATAGCTCAGCACCCGCTTATGACGGAACAAAGTGGCAAAGTTACCCAGCGTGGTACGCAGGCTAAATTTTTGACGCCGTTCAACCGGCAGCGTTTCGCTAATGAAAAAAGCAATCATTGCGGAGGCCAGCAGCGCCGCCAGCGCAAGAATCCAGAAGATCGCGTGCCAGCTGAACCACACCAGCACGGCGCCCCCCACCATCGGCGCAACCAGCGGGGCGATAGTGGTGACCAGCATCACAAACGACATCATGCGCGAAAACTCTTCTTTCGGATAGATATCGCGCATCAGGGCATTGATGACCACGCTCGCCGCCGCGGCCGCCAGACCGTGGAAGAAACGCATGGTAATCAGCATGTCGATAGTCTGCGACAGCGCACAGGCCACCGCAGCCGCCGCAAAAATCAGCGTTCCCCCGAGGATCACCGGCTTACGGCCGATGCTGTCTGCCATCGGGCCATACAACAGTTGGCCCAAAGCAAAGCCCAGAATATAGGTACTGAGCGTCATCTGCGCACTGCCATCCGGCACATTAAACTGCGCCGAAATCACCGGCAGTGCCGGGAGATACATATCGATAGACAGTGGCATCAACATGGCCAGCAGGCCAAGAATAAACACAATCCCCAGTGAAGAATTCTGCTTTGCCGTCACGTTTTACTCCGTGCATGCTGGAGGCCAACGCTGGCGATCTCTTCTTCCGTCAGCGGGCGGTACTCGCCAGGCTCCAGAGATTCATCCAGCATAATGTCGCCAATACGTTCACGATGCAGGCCGACGACGTGGTTACCCACCGCCGCGAACATACGTTTCACCTGATGGTAGCGACCTTCGCTTATCGTCAAGCGAACTTCCGTTGGCGTCAGTACTTCCAGACGCGCAGGTTTCGTCAGATCTTTTTCATTGTGCAGCTGAACGCCTTTAGCAAACTGTTCAGCCGTTTGCGCATCCACCGGATTTTCCAGCGTCACCAGATAGGTTTTCTCGCAGTGATGGCGCGGAGAAGTAATGCGGTGCGACCACTGCCCGTCATCGGTCATCAGCACCAGCCCGGTGGTGTCGATATCCAGTCGACCTGCGGCATGCAGCTTATGCGCGACCGGGACATCGAGGAAATAGAGAATCGTTGGATGATCCGGATCGTCCGTGGAGCAGACGTATCCCTGCGGCTTGTTGAGCATAAAGTAGCGCGGGCCGTTCTGCTGGGTTAGCGTGTTGCCGTCATACTCCACGTCGTGCTCTGGCTGGAGCTTAAACGAAGCATCTTTGACGATTTCGCCGTCTACAAGAACGCGGCTGCTGCGGATTTCACGCCCGGCAATAGCCCGACTGACGCCAAGTTGCTGAGCGATAAACTTATCAAGTCGCATGAGATTTTTTTAGCCTGTAATAATGCTGGAGCGGGCAAGCGCCCGAAAAAGAAGAAATTCGCTGGCTAGTATAACG
>NZ_JBCNNS010000010.1:0-39886 GCF_039594335.1 Raoultella sp. | reverse complement strand
ACCTGCGGTTACCCACAAGGAAATCGCCTGTTCTTACCACTTTTTCAGCATTTCCAGAATCCCCTCACCACAACGCCTTCAAGATCTGGTAAACTATCATCCAATTTTCTGCCCAAATGCTGGTGATTGTTTGTTTTTTGCATAAACAATAATGACTTCACGCGAATGGGGTTTTTACATCTGGCCGGCCACGCGTGGCTGGCAGCAGTACAAAAATTCTGAATATACCTGGAGGTTTTCATGGCTGTCGCTGCCAACAAACGTTCGGTAATGACGCTGTTTTCTGGTCCTACTGACATCTATAGCCACCAAGTCCGCATCGTGCTGGCAGAAAAAGGTGTTAGTTTTGAGATAGAGCACGTGGAGAAGGACAACCCGCCTCAGGATCTGATTGACCTCAACCCGAATCAAAGCGTACCTACGCTGGTGGATCGTGAGCTCACTCTGTGGGAATCCCGCATCATTATGGAATATCTGGATGAGCGTTTCCCGCATCCACCGTTAATGCCGGTCTATCCGGTCGCGCGTGGAGAAAGTCGTCTGTACATGCAGCGTATCGAGAAAGACTGGTATTCATTGATGAACACCATTCAGACCGGTACCGCAGCGCAAGCGGACACCGCACGTAAACAGCTGCGTGAAGAGCTGCAGGCAATTGCGCCTGTCTTCACTCAGAAACCTTACTTCCTGAGCGATGAGTTCAGCCTGGTTGACTGCTATCTGGCGCCGCTGCTGTGGCGTTTGCCGGTTCTCGGTGTTGAAGTTATTGGTGCCGGCGCGAAAGAGCTCAAGGGCTATATGACTCGCGTCTTCGAACGTGATTCCTTCCTCGCTTCTTTAACTGAAGCCGAGCGTGAAATGCGTCTCGGTCGGGGCTAACCGATGGATGTATCACAGCTAACGCCGCGTCGCCCGTACTTACTGCGGGCGTTCTATGAGTGGCTGCTGGATAACCAGCTGACTCCACACCTGGTTGTGGATGTGACACTGCCAAACGTGCAGGTTCCGATGGAGTATGCGCGTGACGGGCAAATCGTTCTGAATATTGCTCCGCGCGCTGTGGGTAATCTGGAACTGGCTAATGACGAAGTGCGCTTCAACGCGCGCTTCGGCGGTGTCCCGCGGAATGTTTCCGTGCCTATGGCTGCCGTACTGGCTATCTATGCTCGTGAAAACGGCGCGGGTACCATGTTCGAACCTGAAGCTGCTTACGATGAAGATGTCACCAGCCTGAATGATGGCGAGGCATCGGTAAGCAATGAAAGCGAGACGGTTATGTCGGTGATCGACGGCGATAAGCCGGATCATCATGATGATGACCCGGATGATACGCCGCCGCCGCGCGGTGGGCGTCCGGCGCTGCGCGTCGTGAAATAATCCAGCAGGTCGTGGATTTCAGATTGCAGGCCCTTCGGGGCCTGTTCTGTTTCTACGCCGCCAGCATGGCATTCTTGTGTGAAGAGGGTTCGGTCGTCACTTGCTGTCACACATCACACAGGGTTTCTATGAGCGCATTTGATCCCCAGACAGAAGAAGCCTTCTTCTCAATCGGTAACAGCCTGCACCGCCGCCCTCGGTGCGCCAAAAACTGTCGGAAATGGTGGAAGAAGAGCACGAGAATATGAGCCGCCGCCGTGAATTTGCCCAAGGCGAGCAGCTACCTTCTGAACGTGAGCTGATGACTTTTTTCAACGTCGGGCGACCTTCCGGGCGTGAAGCCCTGGTGCAGGTTCTCGATCTGCACAATATTGCACCTGGGCATGTGAGCTTCATGATAAAAAAAGCCCGCCGGCTTGCGCCGGCGGGCTCTGTCAGAGACCCGGATAAACGGTCTGTCCGGGGTTGTTGATTACACTTCCAGGTAGTTCAGGATCCCGTCAGCCGCTTTACGACCTTCGGCAATGGCCGTCACCACCAGATCGGAACCACGCACGATATCGCCGCCGGCAAAGATTTTCGGGTTACTGGTCTGGAACGCGTTTTCATGGCCTTCTGGCGCAATAATACGGCCCTGAGAATCCAGCTCAACGTTGTGCTTCGCCAGCCACTCCATGCTGTGTGGGCGGAAACCAAACGCCATCACCACCGCATCTGCCGGGACAACGTGCTCGGAGCCTGCGACGATCTCCGCACGACGACGGCCTTTGGCATCCGGCTGGCCCATTTCGGTTCGCGCCATTTTCACGCCGCACACTTTGCCGTTTGCATTCACTTCTACACCCAGAGGCTGAACGTTGAACTGGAACTCGACACCCTCTTCACGCGCGTTTTTCACTTCGCGTTTGGAACCCGGCATGTTTTCTTCGTCGCGACGGTAGGCGCAAATAACGTGAGTCGCGCCCTGGCGTACGGCAGTACGCACACAGTCCATCGCAGTGTCGCCACCACCGAGAACCACCACGCGTTTGCCTTCCATATTGACGTAAGGCTGGCTTGTTGTTTCGCCAAAGCCCATAGTTTGTTTGGTGTTGGCAATCAGGAACGGCAGTGCATCAAAGACACCATTTGCATCTTCGTTTTCCAGCCCGCCGCGCATGGACTGATAGGTCCCCACGCCGAGGAAGACGGCGTCGTAGTCTTTCAGCAGATCGTCAAGCTGAACGTCCCGGCCCACTTCGATATTGAGTTTGAACTCAATACCCATGCCGGTGAAAATTTCACGGCGACGGGTCATCACCTCTTTTTCCAGCTTAAAGGCAGGGATGCCGAAGGTCAGCAGGCCACCGATTTCCGGATGGCGATCAAATACGACCGCTTTGACGCCGTTGCGGGTCAGGACGTCTGCGCAGGCCAGTCCCGCCGGACCGGCACCGACGATCGCCACGGTTTTACCTGTTGGTTTCACGCCGGAGAGATCCGGGCGCCAGCCCATCTCGAACGCTTTATCGTTGATATAGCGCTCGATGTTACCGATAGTCACCGCGCCAAACTCGTCGTTCAGCGTACAAGAGCCTTCGCACAGACGGTCCTGAGGGCATACGCGCCCGCAGACTTCCGGCAGGGTATTGGTCTGATGCGACAGCTCGGCCGCTTCAAAAATACGCCCCTCATTGGCGAGCTTTAGCCAGTTAGGGATGTAGTTGTGGACCGGACATTTCCATTCACAGTACGGGTTGCCGCAGGACAGGCAGCGATCTGCCTGAGCTTTAGCCTGGCCTTCTGAAAACGGCTCATAAATTTCGACAAATTCAATTTTACGGATCTTCAGCGGTTTCTTTGGCGGATCAACGCGCTGTAAGTCGATAAACTGGTATACGTTCTGGCTCATCTGAATTCCTTACTGCGCCTGCACACGCAGCTCTGCTGCGCTACGACTACGGTGACCCAACAGTGCTTTAACATCGCTGGACTTTGGTTTAACCAGCGCGAATTTCGCGGCAAAAGCCGGCCAGTTGGCCAGGATCTCTTCGCCACGAGACGAACCGGTAAGCTGCACGTGTTCGGTAATCAGACCACGCAGGTGCTCTTCATGGATAGCGAGAGAGTCAACGTCCAACACTTCCACCAGTTCCGGGTTCACACGTTTACGGAAATCGCCGTCTTCATCCAGGACGTAAGCAAAGCCGCCGGTCATCCCTGCGCCAAAGTTGACGCCGGTTTTACCCAGTACGCAGACGATGCCGCCGGTCATGTATTCGCAGCCGTTATCGCCGATGCCTTCTACCACGGTGATGGCACCGGAGTTACGCACCGCAAAACGCTCGCCTGCACGGCCTGCTGCATACAGACGACCGCCGGTAGCGCCGTACAGACAGGTGTTACCGATGATGCTCGCTTCATGACTGCGGAAGGAAGAGCCCACCGGAGGACGGATTGAGAGCAGACCGCCTGCCATTCCTTTACCAACATAGTCGTTCGCGTCACCGGTCAGATGCAGTTCCACGCCGCCGGCATTCCACACGCCGAAGCTCTGGCCTGCGGTACCGCTGAAGTGCGCGGTAATCGGGTCTGCTGCCAGCCCCTGATCGCCATGGGTCTGGGCAATATAGCCAGACAACGAAGCGCCAACGGAGCGATCGGTATTACGGATATCGAACCAGAAGGTTTTGCTCTGTTTGCTGTCCACAAACGGTTTTGCCTGCTGCAGCAACTGGGCGTTCAGCACCCCGTTATCAAACGGCGGGTTACTTTCGGTGCAGTACAGCGCTTTACCCGGATGCGGCTCGGCGGTTTCCAGTAGTTTGCTCAGATCCAGCTTCTGCTGCTTCGCGGTAAAGCCATCCAGCACTTTCAGCAGGTCGGTGCGGCCAATTAAGTCCACCAGACGCTTCACGCCAAGCTCAGCCATCAGCTCGCGGGTTTCGCGGGCGATGAATTCAAAGTAGTTGGTGACTTTGAACGGCAGGCCGTGATAGTGATTCTTACGCAGTTTGTCATCCTGAGTTGCTACGCCGGTTGCGCAGTTGTTCAGGTGGCAGATACGCAGATATTTACAGCCGAGCGCGACCATCGGGCCGGTGCCGAAGCCGAAGCTTTCTGCGCCCAGAATCGCCGCTTTGATGATATCGAGGCCGGTTTTCAGGCCGCCGTCCACTTGCAGGCGAATCTTATGACGCAGGCCGTTAGCTACCAGCGCCTGCTGGGTTTCAACGAGGCCCAGTTCCCATGGACATCCCGCGTACTTCACTGAAGAGAGCGGGCTGGCACCGGTACCGCCGTCGTAGCCGGCGATGGTGATAAGGTCGGCATAGGCTTTGGCCACGCCGGTAGCAATGGTGCCGACGCCCGGTTCGGAAACCAACTTCACGGAAATCATCGCTTTCGGGTTGACCTGTTTAAGGTCGAAAATCAGCTGCGCCAAATCCTCGATAGAGTAAATATCGTGGTGCGGCGGCGGTGAAATCAGGGTCACGCCCGGGACCGAATAGCGCAGTTTGGCAATGTACGGCGTGACTTTGTCACCCGGCAACTGCCCACCTTCGCCCGGCTTCGCGCCCTGAGCAACTTTAATCTGGATAACGTCGGCGTTGACCAGATAAGCCGGCGTGACGCCGAAGCGGCCAGAAGCGACCTGTTTAATACGCGACACTTTGTTGGTGCCATAACGCGCCGGGTCTTCGCCGCCTTCGCCGGAGTTAGAGAAGCCGCCAATGCTGTTCATCGCTTCCGCCAGCGACTCATGGGCTTCCGGGCTTAACGCACCGATAGACATGGCGGCGGTATCGAACCGTTTGAACAGCTCTTTTGCCGATTCAACGTTGTCGATACTAATGGCACCATCGCCGGGATTCAACGACAGCAGATCGCGCAGCGTTGCGGCCGGGCGTTCATTCACCAGATTCGCATATTGCTGATAGTCGTGGTATTCGCCGCTCTGTACCGCTTGTTGCAACGTACGGACTATGTCCGGGTTGTAGGCGTGATATTCACCACCGTGAACATATTTCAGCAGTCCGCCCTGAGCGAGAGGTTTCCGGACCAGCCAGGCGCGTTTGGACAGATTCAGCAGATCCTGCTGGAAGTCATCAAAGCCCGCACCGCCGATGCGGCTGACAACGCCGAGGAAGCACAAGTCGGAGACTTCGCGATGCAGGCCGACCGCTTCGAACAGTTTCGAACAGCGGTAGGAGGCGACGGTCGAGATCCCCATCTTGGACATGACTTTGTACAGGCCTTTGTTGATGCCGTTACGGTAGTTCAGCATCACTGTACGGTAGTCTTTCTCAATGGCCTTGCTATCGACCAGTTTTGCCAGCGTTTCATAGGCCAGGTACGGATAGATAGCCGTGGCGCCGAAGCCCAGCAGTACCGCGAAGTGGTGCGGATCACGGGCGCTGGCGGTTTCAACGATAATGTTAGCGTCGCAGCGCAGGCTCTTATCCACCAGGCGGGTTTGAATGGCGCCAACTGCCATCGGTGCCGGAACCGGCAGACGATCTTTTGCGATATTGCGATCGGAGAGCACCAGCAGAACGGTACCGTTACGTACCATCTGTTCGGCTTTATCACACAGCGCTTTCACCGTGTCGGCCAGCGATGTTTCCGCAGCATTAAAGGTGATATCCAGCGTATCGGCGCGATAGTGCTCCTCTTTCATGGTGGTGAGCTGTTTGAAATCGGAGTACAGCAGGATCGGTGATTTGAAGCTCAGGCGGTGGGCCTGGCCTTCCGCTTCGCAGAAGACGTTCATTTCGCGACCGATACTGGTCGCCAGCGACATTACATGGGCTTCACGCAGCGGGTCGATCGGCGGGTTGGTGACCTGCGCGAACTGCTGACGGAAGTAATCGTAGATGATACGCGGCTGGCTGGAGAGCACCGCAAACGGGGTGTCGTCGCCCATCGAGCCGACAGCTTCCTGGCCATTTTCGCCCAGAACGCGCAGCACGGAATCCAGCTCTTCAGCGCTGTAGTTAAACTGTTTCTGGTAGCTGGCGAGGGTGTCATCATCCAGCTGACGGTTGCCGACATCTTCGTCAGACAGATCTTCGAACGGCACCAGACGACGGACGTTTTTCTCCATCCACTCCTTGTAGGGGTGGCGACTTTTCAGGTCGTCATCGGTTTCCGCGGAGTGCAGAATACGCCCATCGCGGGTATCGATAACCATCAGTTCGCCTGGGCCAACGCGGCCTTTTTCGACCACTTCGTCAGGCTGGTAATCCCAAATCCCTACTTCTGAAGCGCAGGTGATCAGTTTGTCTTTGGTGATGACGTAGCGCGCCGGGCGCAAACCGTTACGATCGAGGTTACAAGCGGCGTAGCGACCGTCGGACATCACGATGCCCGCAGGGCCGTCCCACGGCTCCATATGCATGGAGTTAAAATCAAAGAAGGCGCGCAGCTCCGGATCCATATCCGGGTTGTTCTGCCAGGCTGGCGGTACGAGCAGACGCATGGCGCGCACGATATCCATACCGCCGGCCAGCAGCAGCTCAAGCATGTTATCCATGGAGCTGGAGTCGGAGCCGGTTTCGTTCACGAACGGTGCCGCATCGTGCAGGTCCGGAATTAATGGCGTCTGGAACTTGTAGGTACGCGCACGCGCCCACTGGCGGTTGCCGGTGATGGTGTTGATTTCGCCGTTGTGCGCCAGATAGCGGAATGGCTGTGCAAGCGGCCAGCGCGGCACGGTGTTGGTGGAGAAGCGCTGGTGGAACAGGCAGATTGCCGATTCCAGACGCAGGTCCGCGAGGTCCAGGTAGAAGCGCGGCAGGTCAGCCGGCATACACAGACCTTTGTAAATGTTCACCAGATTCGACAGGCTGCAAACGTAGAAATCTTTATCTTCCTGCAGACGCTTTTCAATGCGGCGGCGGGCGATGAACAAACGACGTTCCATATCGCGCGGGCGCCAGCCTGCCGGGGCGTTAACAAAAATTTGTTCAATACGGGGCAGCGAGGAGAGGGCGATTTCACCGAGAACCCCTTCGTTGGTCGGTACGTCGCGCCAGCCGACGATAGACAGGGTTTCACGTTGTAGTTCTTCTTCAACGATGCGGCGTGCTGTCGCTGCCAGTTCAGGATCCTTATTAAGGAATAACATCCCGACGGCGTAATTTTTGGCTAAACGCCATCCGCGCTCTTCCGCAACGATACGGAAGAAACGGTCAGGTTTTTGCAGCAGCAAGCCACAACCGTCGCCGGTTTTACCATCGGCAAGGATCGCGCCACGGTGCTGCATTCGGGCCAGTGCGTGTATAGCGGTACGCACTACCTTGTGGCTAGGTTCGCCTTCTATGTGGGCGATCAGGCCGAAACCACAGTTATCCCTCTCAAGGGATTTATCGTACAACATATCAGTGAACCTCCCCAGGCTCTACGAGACACCCTCCGATACCGATTGCGCACGGGCACAGAAAGAGCATGGCGACGGGGTTTGCACCTCGCATTCGCCCTCTTTAAATCCTTTTCGCATCGGTACGCAAGTTTGAGGACTTGCTGTAAGAGGGAATCTCAATTACTGCATAAATATGATGAGCAGAGTGCTCATCCAGAAAGCTTCCAGCGGATTCCCAACTTATCGGGAATCCGCACTTACGTCAAATGGCAATCTTATTTATACAAAAATGTGCTATACAGCGCTTAACGTTATGATAATTAAAATAACAGTTGTGTTTTAAGCGGCGCTGAAACGTAGCGGAAAGCATATTCTAGTGTGATCTGTCTCACTATATCGATAGCGTAACATTATCGATCTGTGCTGAACCGACTATTTATCGCAGAGTATTTATCTGCTTGTTTTCTTCAAGGCGGTTAATAACACTGTTTTTTGCCATGATGAAGATAATGGCAAACCTGAGATTAAGTATAAGGAAAAGTCATCACAGAGTGAGTGAATGAAATTGCAGTTATCTTGAGTGCTTATGCAATGGGCTTAGCGGCCGCGCTGACGATTGATCCAGGTCATCGCCGTCGGTGGCTAATAATGGCAGGCTTGGCCCCTTTCTTCAGGCCGGTCTATCAGATTATGCAGTTACAAAAATTAGTCAATATGTTTGGTGGGGATCTTTCGCAGCGCTATGGCGAAAAGGTCCATAAACTGACGCTGCATGGCGGGTTTAGCTGCCCGAATCGCGATGGCACCATTGGCCGCGGCGGCTGCACGTTCTGTAACGTCGCCTCTTTTGCTGACGAAGAGCAGCAGCACTACTCCATTGCTGAACAGCTGGCGCAGCAGGCACAGCGGGTGAATCGCGCAAAGCGCTATCTCGCTTATTTTCAGGCTTACACCAGTACCTTTGCCGAAGTTCAGGTACTGCGCTCGATGTATCAGCAGGCGGTCAGCCAGGCCAATATCGTCGGGCTGTGCGTTGGTACTCGTCCAGACTGCGTCCCGGAGGCGGTATTCGATCTACTCAGCGGTTATCGGGAACAGGGCTACGAAGTGTGGCTGGAGCTCGGCTTACAGACCGCGCATGACAAAACGCTGCGGCGGATTAATCGTGGGCATGATTTTGCCTGTTATCAACGTACGACCCGTCTGGCACGCGAGCGCGGGCTGAAGGTCTGCGCGCATTTGATTGTCGGGTTACCGGGAGAAACGCAGAGCCATTGCCTGCAAACGCTGGAGCAGGTTGTGGATACCGGTGTGGATGGCATCAAACTGCATCCGCTGCATATCGTTACCGGCAGTACGATGGCCAAAGCCTGGCAGGCAGGTCGGTTGGCGGCCATTGCGCTGGATGAGTATACGGTCACGGCCGGGGAGATGATTCGCTACACCCCGCCTGAGGTTATCTACCACCGTATTTCCGCCAGCGCCCGGCGTCCGACGCTGCTGGCGCCCCTGTGGTGTGAGAATCGTTGGACCGGGATGGTTGAACTTGACCGCTATCTCAATCAACACGGCGTGCAGGGCTCTGCGCTGGGACGGGCCTGGGTGCCTCACGCCGCTTTAGAGTAAGGGCGCCCGCATTTTTTGCACAACTTACAGCGTATTGCTCAGAATTGGGTATTATTGTGCGGAGTTGTCGCGAAGGAATCCCTTATGAAGCAAATCCGTATGCTGGCGCAGTACTATGTCGACCTGATGATGAAGCTGGGTCTGGTGCGTTTTTCCATGCTGTTGGCCCTTGCCCTTGTGGTGCTGGCGATTGTGGTACAGATGGCCGTCACGATGGTTCTGCATGGCGAGGTTGAGAGCATTGACGTTATCCGCTCTATCTTCTTTGGTCTGCTGATCACCCCCTGGGCCGTCTACTTTTTGTCAGTGGTGGTGGAGCAACTGGAAGAGTCGCGCCAGCGTCTCTCTCGGCTGGTGGAAAAACTGGAGGAGATGCGCGAGCGCGACCTGCAGCTTAACGTGCAGCTCAAAGACAATATCGCCCAGCTCAATCAGGAGATTGGCGAGCGCGAGAAAGCGGAAGCTGAGCGCGAGACGACGCTGGAACAGCTGAAGATTGAGATGAAAGAGCGTGAAGAGACGCAAATTCAGCTGGAACAGCAATCCTCCTTCCTCCGTTCTTTCCTTGATGCCTCACCAGACCTGGTATTCTATCGCAATGAAGACAAAGAGTTTTCTGGCTGCAACCGGGCAATGGAACTGCTGACCGGGAAAAGCGAAAAGCAGCTTATCCACCTGAAACCCCAGGATGTCTATAACGAAGAAGCGGCGGTTAAAGTGCTGGAGACTGACGAAAAAGTCTTCCGCCATAATGTGTCGTTGACCTACGAGCAGTGGCTGGATTATCCGGACGGGCGTAAAGCCTGCTTTGAAATTCGCAAGGTCCCTTACTATGACCGCGTCGGTAAGCGCCGTGGACTGATGGGCTTTGGCCGCGATATAACCGAACGTAAGCGCTACCAGGATGCGCTGGAGCGCGCCAGCCGCGATAAGACCACCTTTATCTCAACGATCAGCCACGAACTGCGCACGCCGCTTAATGGCATCGTGGGACTGAGCCGTATTCTGCTGGATACCGAGCTGACCGGCGAGCAGGAAAAATACCTCAAAACCATCCATGTCTCCGCAGTGACATTGGGTAATATTTTCAACGATATCATTGACATGGATAAAATTGAGCGGCGTAAAGTCCAGTTGGATAATCAGCAGGTTGATTTCACCGGTTTCCTTGCCGATCTGGAAAACCTCTCTGGCCTGCAGGCACAGCAGAAAGGCCTGCGCTTCGTCCTGGAACCGACACTGCCGCTGCCGCATAAAGTGGTGACTGACGGGACGCGTCTGCGGCAGATTTTGTGGAACCTCATCAGTAATGCCGTGAAATTCACGCCGCAAGGGGGGAACGTCACCGTTCGCGTTCGCTACGATGAAGGCGATATCCTGCATTTTGAAGTGGAAGACTCCGGTATCGGCATTCCCGAAGCCGAGCAGGATAAGATCTTCGCGATGTATTATCAGGTGAAAGACAGCCACGGCGGCAAGCCTGCGACGGGCACCGGGATCGGTCTTGCCGTATCGCGTCGCCTGGCTCGCAATATGGGGGGCGATATTAATGTCTCCAGCCAACCGGGCCTGGGGGCCACGTTTACGCTGACCGTACATGCGCCGGCAGTGGCGGAAGAGGTGGAAGATATGTTGACTGAAGATGAAATGCCCCTGCCGGCGCTGAACGTGCTGCTGGTCGAGGATATTGAGCTCAACGTGATTGTGGCGCGCTCGGTGCTGGAAAAGCTGGGTAACAGCGTCGATGTGGCGATGACCGGTAAGGTCGCGCTGGAGATGTTTAAACCGGGCGAGTACGACCTTGTGCTGCTGGATATCCAACTGCCGGACATGACGGGGCTGGATATTTCTCGTCATCTTAAGCAGCACTTTGCCACCGATGAGCTGCCGCCTCTGGTTGCCCTGACCGCCAACGTCCTGAAGAATAAAAAAGAGTATCTCGATGCCGGAATGGATGACGTTCTGAGTAAACCGCTATCGGTGCCGGCGCTTACGGCCATGATTAAAAAATTCTGGGATTCGCCGGAAGAGAATGAGAGCGAAATGCCGATCGTAGATGTGAGTAAATCGGCATCCGTGCTGGATATTCCGATGCTTGAGCAGTATATCGAGCTGGTGGGGCCAAAGCTTATCAACGATGGCCTTGCGGTTTTCGAGAGAATGATGCCGGGCTATATGGCGGTGCTGGAGTCTAATCTGACCGCTCGCGACCAGAAAGGGATCGTCGACGAAGGCCATAAAATTAAAGGTGCGGCGGGGTCTATTGGTCTGCGACATATTCAACAGCTTGGACAGCAGATTCAGACTCCGGACCTGCCGGCGTGGTCAGATAACGTTAGTGAATGGGTTGAAGAGATGAAATCCGAGTGGCAGAACGATGTGGCCGTGTTGAAAGCATGGGTTGCGGCGGCACAGAAAAAATGACCCCGGATAAACCGGGGTGCGCGAATACTGCGCCAACACCAGGGAACGGGTTGCTGCGCCAGAATTTTTAGAGACATTTTTACGTAGCGCAACCTGAGGATTTGGTTTGCTCGCTCATTAAGATAGCAAACCTTAAATAATTTGTTACGTAGATCAGTAAAATATGTGAAGCAATGCGTGTAAATCAAAATTTTTGACTGGTTTCAGCAAGTTGCACTAAGGAGCTGGCAGTATGAAAAAGATTGGCGTGGTATTGAGCGGCTGTGGCGTCTATGACGGAACGGAGATCCATGAAGCGGTCATCACCCTGTTAGCGATCGCCCGTAGCGGCGCACAGGCTATCTGTTTCGCCCCGGATAAAGCGCAAACGGATGTGATCAATCACCTGACCGGTGAACCTATGGCTGAAAGCCGCAACGTATTGGTTGAGGCCGCGCGTATTGCCCGCGGCGATATCCAGCCTCTGGCCGCGGCTCGGGCTGAAGATCTCGATGCGCTGATTGTCCCCGGCGGGTTTGGCGCGGCGAAGAACCTCAGCAACTTTGCCTCGCAAGGGGCTGAATGCCTGGTCGATAGCGACCTGAAAGCGTTGACGCTGGCGATGTACCAGGCGGGCAAACCCCTGGGCTTTATATGTATCGCGCCGGCGCTGCTGCCAAAAATTTTCCCGATCCCGCTGCGGATAACCATCGGTACCGATCTTGATACCGCTGACCTGGTGGAAGAGATGGGCGCAGAGCACGTGCCTTGCCCGGTCGATGATATCGTCGTCGATGGAGAACATAAGGTGGTAACGACCCCAGCCTGGATGCTGGCGCAGAATATTGCGGAATCGGCGAGCGGGATTGAGAAGCTGGTGGCGCGCGTACTGGTTCTGACCGCATGAGTGTGCGTTTGGCGCCGTTGCGAATGATTAAACGCCTTGTATTGCGCATTCTGCTGATCGCGGCAGCCTTTTGGGGGAGCGGTATCGCGCTCTTTAGCATTCTGCCGGTGCCGTTTTCAGCCGTTATGCTTGAGCGGCAAGTTGGCGCATGGCTGAGCGGTGATTTTCATTATGTCGCCCATTCCGATTGGGTCGGGATGGACGAGATCTCTCCGTGGATGGGGTTGGCGGCAATTGCTGCGGAGGATCAAAAATTCCCCGAGCACTGGGGTTTTGATGTGTCAGCGATAGAAAAAGCGCTGGCATACAATGAACGTCAGGAAAATCGCGTGCGTGGCGCCTCGACGCTCTCGCAGCAAACGGCGAAAAACCTGTTCTTGTGGGATGGCCGCAGCTGGTTGCGCAAAGGGCTGGAGGCCGGGTTAACGCTAGGGATTGAGACGGTGTGGAGCAAAAAAAGGATTCTGACCGTCTACCTGAATATCGCTGAGTTTGGCGAAGGGACGTTCGGCGTCGAAGCGGCGTCGCAGCGCTACTTTCATAAGCCTGCGAGCAAGTTAACCGCTTCTGAAGCGGCGCTCCTCGCGGCGGTATTACCGAATCCGATTCGCTTTCGTGCCGATGCGCCGTCGGGCTATGTTCGCAGTCGGCAGGCGTGGATCCTGCGCCAGATGCGTCAACTAGGTGGAGAAGGATTTATGCAGGCGAACAAACTGAAGTGAACAATAGCCCCGGTCAGCGTCGTGCGGCCGGGGAAGAGGTGGGAGTAGCTTAGTCTTCGTCAAAACCGGCATTGAACAGCGCAATAACCGCCGCCAGCGCTTCGACTTCCTGCGGACCGTTGGCTTCAATCTCGATTTGCCGGCCTTTGGCCGAGTCGAGCATAAGTAGGGCAATCACGCTATTAGCTTCCGCTTCCGTCCCTTCATCGTTGCGCAGCAGGACTTCCGCATCATAATTTTGCATCAGCTCAAATAGCTTCATCGCCGGGCGGGCATGCATCCCCAGCTTATTGGTGATTTCAACGATCTGCTTTACGGTCATGATTTGCGTTTTTCCAGCGTCCGATGGCGAGACTGCACGTTCTTACCGCGCGAGCGGAAGTAATCAGCCAACTGTTCGGCAATGTAGACCGAACGGTGTTTACCGCCGGTACAACCAATCGCCACCGTCAGATAGCTGCGATTATTGGTTTCCAGCATCGGTAACCATAGCTCAAGATAGCTGCGGGTCTGGTAAATAAAATTGTGAACTTCCGTGTGTCGGTCAAGGAAGGCGGCAACGGGTTTATCCAGACCGGTCATTGGACGCAGTTTCGGATCCCAGTGCGGGTTTGGCAGGAAGCGGACATCAAAGACGTAATCGGCATCAATCGGAATACCGTGCTTAAAACCAAAGGATTCAAAGACCATGGTCAGCTCACGTTCGCGCTTGCCGAGCAGGCGGGTACGTAGCATTTCTGCCAGCTCATGGACCGACATTTCTGAAGTGTCGACGATCAGGTCGGCGCGGGAACGCAGCGGTTCCAGCAGGGTGCTCTCTTCGTCAATCGCGCTTTCCAGCGACAGGTTTTTGCTTGATAGCGGATGCAGACGACGGGTGTCGCTGTAGCGGCGGATCAGCGTATTGCGGTCGGCATCCAGGAACAGCAGCTGAGGGGAAAATGCCTCAGGCAGGTTTTTCATCGCCTGTTCAAAGATCTCTGGCGATTCCGGCATGTTACGCACGTCAATGCTGACGGCGGCAGAGATGTTTCGGCCGGCCAGTGTTCTCGCCAGCTCAGGCAACAGCACTACCGGCAGGTTATCCACGCAGTAGAAGCCCATATCTTCCAGTGCCCGCAGAGCGACGGATTTCCCCGAGCCTGAGCGGCCGCTGACGATCATCAGTACCATGTACCGTTTCTCCTCAGTACGATAAAGGGTAGGGGGCGACGGCCGTTATACGTCATCGTTGCTTCCTGCTTCGGTGATGATCTCATACAGCTCTTCATCGCTTTGCGCCGCGCGCAGGCGTCGGCAAATTGTTTTATCCGCCAGGCGTTTTGCGACCAGCGAGAGCGTATGCAGATGGGTTTTGGTCTGGTCAGCCGGAACCAGAAGCGCAAACAGCAGATCGACCGGCTGATTGTCGATGGCATCAAATGCGATCGGTGTCTCCAGCTGGACAAACACGCCGACGGCGCGCAGCGTATCCTCTTCGAGTTTACCGTGCGGAATGGCAATCCCGTTTCCAATCCCGGTACTGCCCATTTTCTCGCGGGTGAGGATCGCCTCGAACACCACCTGCGGCGGCAAACCTAACTGTTTTGCTGCCAGTTCACTGATGATTTCCAGCGCGCGCTTTTTGCTCTGGCAGTGAACCTGGCTACGGGTACATTCCTGGTTAAGGACATTGCTCAGTTGTAGAGCCGAATCGTTGTTCATCATAATTTCACCTGAGCGCGCCCCTTGTCTGCCACCGATGAAAGCCGGCAGCAGGCAAGGGCGACGCCCGGACAATTAGTGTTGTTTTAGTTTATCTTTATGTTTTGTTAACTGTCTTGCCAGCTTATCGATGAGTCCATCGATAGCGGCATACATATCCTGCCCTTCCGCACTGGCATGGATTTCGCCACCGTTGACATGCAGATTGGCATCCGCAATTTGCGTCACCTTCTCTACTTTTAACACAATATAGACCTGATTGATCCTGTCGAAAAACTGCTCCAGTTTGCTGAACTTCGTATTGACGAATTCGCGCAGTGCAGGGGTGATCTCGACGTTGTGTCCTGTAATGTTGAGCTGCATAGTGTCTTCCTTATCGGTTGTATCAAACCAGTTGTTTACGCTGGTTTGATGGCGGAATGGATAAAGACTCTCGGTACTTAGCGACGGTACGACGTGCCACCATGATACCCTGTTCAGACAGAATGGTGGTCAGCTTACTGTCACTCAACGGCTTCGCGGGATTCTCCGCGGCAATTAACTTCTTCACCAGCGCACGAATGGCCGTCGACGATGCCTCGCCGCCGCCTTCCGTATTCACGTGGCTGGAGAAGAAATATTTCAGCTCAAAAATACCGCGCGGACTGTGCAGATATTTTTGGGTAGTAACGCGTGAAATGGTGGATTCATGCATTTCAACGGCCTGAGCAATATCCGCCAGTACCATTGGTTTCATGAACTCTTCTCCTTGATCGAAGAAGGCCTGCTGCTGCTCGACGATGCAGCGGCTAACGCGCAGCAGCGTATCATTACGGCTTTCCAGACTTTTGATTAGCCAGCGAGCTTCCTGCAGGTTGCTGCGGATAAACTGGCTGTCTGCATCATTGCGCGCGCTGTTGCCCATGGCCGCGTAATGCTGGTTGATCTTCAGGCGTGGGATGCTGTCGGAGTTAAGCTCCACGACCCAGCGGCCGCTGACCTTACGTACCAGTACGTCAGGAATGACATATTCCGGCTCGCCGGTCTGGATCGACTGACCGGGGCGCGGATCGAGCGACTGGATCAGATTAACCGCTTCTTTCAGCACCTCTTCTTTCAATCGGGTGACGCGCATTAGGGAACGGAAATCATGGTTGGCGAGCAGATCGAGGTGATCGCTGATGATCAGCCGGGCTTCTTCCAGCCACGGCGTCTCTCTGGCATATTGTGAAAGCTGAACCAGCAGACAGTCGCGCAGATCTTTTGCCGCGACGCCGACCGGATCAAAGCGCTGGATACGCTTTAGCACCGCTTCAACTTCTTCGAGACCAATGTCGTCATCGTCGATACTCTCGACAATATCTTCCAGCCGAATAGTGAGATAGCCGGTGTCATCGACGGCATCGACAATCGACGTGGCAATGGCGCGATCGGTGTCGGTAAACGGCGTCAGTTCAACCTGCCACATCAGGTAATCCTGCAGGCTTTGGGTCGTTTCGCCTTGATAGACAGGCAGCTCGTCGTCCTGGTAATCAACGCCGTTTCCGGACGGCGTGCCAGCGGTGTAGATTTCATCCCAGCTGGCGTCGAGCGGCAGCTCTTCCGGCATATCTTTTTGTTCAAGAGCGTCGACGGTGTCCAGCGATTCGCGGTCCTCAACCTCTTTGGTCTCTACCTCATCGTGAAGATCGGTTTGCTCAAGCAGTGGATTACTCTCCAGCGCCTGCTGGAGTTCTTGCTGGAGTTCTAACGTGGACAACTGCAACAAGCGAATAGCCTGTTGCAGTTGTGGCGTCATGGCAAGCTGTTGGCTTAGCCTTAATTGCAAACCTTGCTTCATATTCAGGGCTAATATCTCCGGCTAAAACGTCTGTAACCTCTACCCTATCAGAGTCTGAAGTCTTCCCCAAGATACACGCGCTTAACCTGCTCGTCTTCCAGGATTTGCTGCGGCGTGCCGTGGGCGATCAGATGGCCCTGGCTGACGATATAGGCGCGTTCGCAAACGGCCAGCGTCTCCCTGACGTTATGGTCGGTGATCAGCACGCCAAGACCGCTGTCACGCAGATGCTCGATGATGCGTTTGATATCAATAACAGAAATGGGGTCTACGCCGGCGAAAGGCTCATCCAGCAGAATGAATTTCGGATTAGCGGCCAGCGCACGGGCGATTTCAACGCGGCGACGCTCACCACCGGAAAGCGCCTGCCCCAGGCTGTCGCGCAGATGCTCAATATGAAATTCTTCCATCAGCTCTTTCGCGCGGTCTTCACGTTGTTCGGTGCTGAGATCGTCACGAATCTGTAAAACCGCCATTAAATTATCGTACACGCTCAGGCGGCGGAAAATGGACGCTTCCTGCGGCAGATAGCCGATACCCCGACGCGCGCGGGCATGCAGCGGCAGCAGGCTGATATCTTCTTCGTCGATGATAATGTTGCCAGCATCGCGCGGCACAATGCCGACGACCATGTAGAAGGTCGTGGTTTTACCGGCGCCGTTTGGCCCGAGGAGGCCAACGATCTCGCCAGAGTTCACGCTCAGACTGACATCTTCCACCACGCGGCGGCCTTTATACGCCTTGGCGAGATTCTTTGCGGTTAATGTTGCCATAACGAATTAGTTACCCTTCTTTTGCTGGTTGGTGCTTTTGTCTTGCAACTGCGAAGGAACCAGAACCGTCGTCACGCGTCCGCCCTTATTGCTGAACGCCTGCATTTTCTGCTCTTTGACCAGATAGGTGATTTTGTCGCCCTGGATGTTGCTGTCGAGCTGCTCAAGGTACGCGTTACCGGTCAGCACCACAAAATCGTTCTGTAATTCATAACGCATTTTTGACGCGTGGCCTTTGACCGGCTTACCGTTATCCTGCATCTGGTAGAAGGTTGCCGGATTACCGTAACCGTCGATCACCTCTTTGCCTTTTTCACCGCCAGGACGGGTCACAACCACCTTATCGGCGTTGATTTTAATGGTACCCTGGGTGACGACGACATTACCGGTGAAGGTGACGACATTACCCTGCATATCCAGTGACTGTTGATCGGATTCGATGTGAATCGGTTGATCGGTATCGCCGGTTTTTGCCAGTGCTGGCAGGCTGGCGGCCAGTAAGGCGCTGGCGAGCGCAATCTTAAGGCTGAGTTTGTTTGTTCTGAATTTCATAAGAGGTTCTAACCTTTTCAATCAGCTCGGCGGTTTTGCTGCGTAAATTTCCGCGCATTTTCAGGCCGCTGGAATTAAATGTCGTCCCGTACAACGTCACCATGTCATCAGAGGTAACATCTTGCGTCACCAGGTTTATCTGGGCGTTATCCGTCGTAATTTTGCGCAATTGAGAGTCCGCGCTCAGCGCGTCCACCTCTACGTTTCCGTAAAGATACAACATGCGGTCTTTGGTCAGTTTGGCTTTATCCGCTTTGATAGACCAGGTGGGTATCTTGTTGGTATCAAACGTGGTCATCACCGGTCTGGTGAACCACGATACTTCCTGGGCGGAAAAATACGCCACATGCTCAGCGATTAAGCGGTAGTTAAGCGCTCCTTCCGGGCTGTAAACAACGGTGTCCGTATGTTCACTGGTATAGGTCGGGTCATCAGGACTGATCTCCTGCAGAGTGGTATCGTCTGTACCCGCCAGATTCAGGCCGATCAGAATAAGCGCGACCAGCGATAGTAAAATGATAACCCAACGTCTGGTTTTACTCATATTGATTGCCCTTTGGCCTCATCCAGCTTGCCCTGCGCCAATAGTAACAAATCGCAGACTTCGCGTACCGCCCCGCGTCCACCGTCGATGCGAGTAACATAATCCGCTCGCGGCAGCAGCAACGGATGCGCATCCGCTACCGCGACGCTTAAGCCAACCTCTGCCATCACCGGCCAGTCGATCAGGTCATCGCCGATGTAGGCAACTTCGTCCGGGCGGACGGCCAGCTTGCTTAATAATTCGCGAAATGCCAGCAGTTTATCGGACTGACCCTGATACAGGTGCGTGATACCCAGCGTCTGACAACGATCTTCTACCAGTTTAGCTTTTCGTCCGGTAATAATCGCTACTTCAATACCTGATGTCAGCGCGCAGCGAATCCCGTAACCGTCGCGAACGTTAAACGCCTTCAGCTCTTCACCGTTGTTGCCCATGTAGATCAGGCCATCGGACAGCACGCCGTCTACGTCGAGGATCAATAAACGGATCTTCGCCGCCCGATCGAGAAATTCAGGGCTTACTGGCCCGTAGCAGGTTTCCTGCAGAGCATCAGCATTATTCATTATTTTATCCTTACTTACACTACGCCTGCGCGCAGGAGATCGTGCATATGTACCACACCTAACAGGCGGTCGCCATCGGCAACTAACACACAGGTGATATGGCGAGATTGCATCAGGTTCAGCGCATCGACGGCAAGAATACCGGGGCGAATGCGAATGCCGCCCGGCGTCATGACGTCGGTGATACGGGCATTACGCATATCGATGTCGGTATCAAACACCCGGCGCAGGTCGCCATCGGTGAAAATACCGATGATGTTCATGTCATCATCACAGATAGCCGTCATGCCTAAATTTTTACGTGTGATTTCCAGCAGCGCATCACGCAAGGTGGCCTGTACATTGACGTGCGGGATTTCATCACCCGTATGCATAATATCATTGACCCGCAACAGCAGCTTACGCCCCAGTGCACCGCCTGGGTGGGACAACGCAAAATCTTCGGCGGTGAAGCCGCGTGCTTCCAGCAGGGCAACCGCCAGCGCATCGCCCATAACCAGTGCGGCAGTGGTGCTGGAGGTCGGAGCCAGCCCTAACGGGCAGGCTTCTTTCAGTACCTTCACGCAAAGGTGAATGTCCGCGGCGCGCGCCATGCTGCTTTCCGGGCGGCTGGTCATGCAGATAAGCGATACCTGCTGGCGTTTGAGTACCGGAATCAGCGCAAGGATCTCGTTCGACTCGCCGGAATTCGAAAGCGCGATAACCACATCCTTCGGTGTCACCATGCCTAAATCGCCGTGGGCCGCTTCGCCGGGATGAACGAAAAACGACGGCGTACCGGTGCTGGCAAACGTCGCCGCCATTTTACGCCCGATATGGCCGGATTTGCCCATCCCCATTACCACGACTTTCCCCGCGCAGCAGAAGATCTTCTCGCAGGCATGGGTGAAATCTTCATTGATGTATCGATCGAGCTGAGCCAGACCTTCACGTTCAATTTCCAGAACTTCACGTCCTACCCGTTGAAAGTCAAAATCCGTTGGCAAATCTATTTGCGACATAGTGTTATCCCGATTCATTCAGCGAAGAGCGGTGCTGCCCAGTACAGCATCGCCAACCAAACCACAAAACCGCCGACCAGCAGCGCGCCAACCAGGCGACCGGGCTGCCATTTGCGACGCCAGCATAGCAGGGCGAATATCACGCTGACGAACAACATCACGGTGTAGTCGCGCGTAAAGGCCTCTGGCGCAAACGCTCCCGGGGCAATCAGTGCCGGTAACCCGAGAACCAGGGCGATATTGAGGATATTAGCGCCAATAATATTCCCGATAGCGATGTCGTCTTCCCCTTTCCGTGCCCCGGCAATGGTCGTCGCCAGTTCCGGCAGGCTGGTGCCGATCGCCACCACCGTTAAGCCGACGGTGAGTTCGCTGATAGCGAAGTAGTTTGCCAGCACGGTAGCATTATCTACGACCATGCGGGTTGCCATGGGCATCACAATCATGGCGACGCCCAGCCAGAGCAAGGCTACGGGAAGCGAACCTTCCCGCGGAAGTTCCGCCATCTGTTCCCGGGTCAGGCTATCGTTGCCCTGACGTTCCGCCAGTCGGGCGATTTTAATCGTAAACAGCAGCCACAACAGGGCGAGCGCCAGTAAGAAAAGGCCATCCATACGGGACAGTTGCCCATCGTAAAGCACAAAGCTTGCCAGCAAACTGACCAGCAACATTAGCGGTAACTCGCGGCGCAGGATATCAGAATGCACGGTAAATGGACGCAACAAGGCAGCGAGGCCGAGTATTAATAATATATTGGTAATATTGGAACCGAGCGCCGTGCCGATGGCCAGATCGGTCTGTCCGTGCAGAGACGCAGCGGCAGAAACGATGATCTCCGGCAGGCTGGTACCGATACTTACCACCGTCATCCCGATAATAATCGGAGGGATTCCTATCATGCGGCAAAGTATTGAAGCGGCGTAGACCAGACGATCGGCGCTGTAGACTACCAGCAGTAAACCAATTATTAACAGAGCCGTCGCTAAGAGCATCTAAAGTCCTTTCTTCAGGTATAATCGTCGATTCGCTGAACCGGTCCATCTGCAGCGTAACAAATTCTTAATTTTGACTTTATGTTTGTCAAAAGTAAAACAAATGCCAGCTTTCGCTAACCCAGGCAGGTAAGATTCTGTAAAAATGTTGGGTTTGTGGTGGAGTTACGCGCCATGCTTAGCCCGAGGGATGTTTAGTAAGGATGATTTTATGAGCCAAACTCTGGCGAATTTGGTCGAAGTACGCGGTATCCGCTTCTCTCGCGGCGATCGTGTCATCTTCGATGATATCTCGCTGTCAGTGCCGCGCGGTAAGATCACGGCGATTATGGGACCATCGGGGATCGGTAAAACGACGCTGTTGCGCCTGATCGGTGGGCAGATCCCGCCGGATAAAGGTGAGATCCTGTTCGATGGTGAAAACGTGCCGCAGATGTCACGCTCGCGCCTGTATACCGTGCGTAAGCGTATGAGCATGCTGTTCCAGTCCGGAGCACTGTTCACTGATATGAACGTTTTCAATAATGTGGCCTATCCGTTACGTGAACATACGCGCTTGCCGGAGGCGCTACTGCATACGACCGTCATGATGAAGCTGGAAGCGGTCGGGCTGCGCGGGGCGGCGAAATTAATGCCTTCTGAGCTTTCAGGCGGGATGGCGCGCCGTGCCGCCCTGGCCAGGGCCATCGCGCTGGAGCCGGACCTGATTATGTTCGACGAACCTTTTGTCGGGCAGGATCCCATCACCATGGGCGTGCTGGTCAAGCTGATCTCAGAACTCAACAGCACGCTGGGTGTGACCTGTATTGTGGTGTCACATGACGTGCCAGAAGTGCTGAGTATTGCTGATTACGCGTATATCGTGGCGGACAAAAAAATCGTGGCTCACGGCAGTGCGCAATCGCTGCGTGAAAACGGTGACCCTCGGGTTCGCCAGTTCATTGATGGTATTGCCGATGGTCCGGTACCGTTCCGCTATCCGGCCGGTGACTATCAGCATGATTTATTAGGCAAGGGAGCGAGCAACTGATGCTGTTAAACGTGCTGGCATCCCTCGGACACCGGGGAATTAAAACGACCGCGGCGTTCGGGCGTGCCGGATTAATGCTTTTCAATGCGGTGGTGGGCAAGCCAGAATTTCGTAAGCATGCGCCGCTGCTGGTTCGTCAGCTCTACAACGTCGGCGTGCTATCGATGCTGATTATTATCGTGTCGGGGCTGTTTATCGGCATGGTACTGGGGCTGCAGGGCTATCTGGTGCTCACCACCTATAGTGCGGAAACCAGTTTAGGCATGCTGGTGGCGTTATCCCTGCTGCGCGAACTGGGGCCGGTGGTCGCGGCGCTGCTGTTTGCCGGGCGTGCGGGTTCAGCGCTGACGGCGGAAATTGGCCTGATGCGTGCGACCGAACAGCTCTCGAGCATGGAAATGATGGCGGTCGATCCGCTGCGTCGCGTGATTTCACCTCGCTTCTGGGCTGGGGTGATTTCGCTGCCGCTGTTGACCATTATTTTTGTCGCCGTAGGTATCTGGGGCGGTTCGCTGGTGGGCGTAAGCTGGAAGGGCATCGATAGTGGCTTTTTCTGGACCGCGATGCAAAATGCCGTTGACTGGCGAATGGATCTGGTTAACTGCCTGATTAAGAGTCTGGTGTTCGCCATTACCGTGACATGGGTTGCGTTATTTAATGGTTATGACGCTATCCCTACTTCCGCCGGTATTAGCCGGGCAACGACGCGTACCGTGGTGCATTCGTCGCTGGCGGTTCTGGGGCTGGATTTTGTGCTGACTGCGCTGATGTTTGGGAATTGAGTTCATGCAAACGAAAAAAAGTGAAATCTGGGTAGGTGTGTTCTTACTGGTTGCGTTGCTGGCTGCGCTGTTTATCTGCCTCAAAGCCGCCAACGTGACCTCTTTACGTACCGAACCGACGTATCGAATCTACGCCACCTTTGACAATATTGGTGGGCTGAAGGTGCGTTCTCCGGTCCGTATTGGCGGTGTGGTTGTGGGCCGGGTGGCGGATATTACCCTGGAACCGAAAACCTACCTGCCGCGCGTCGCGCTCGATATTGATGAGCGCTACAACCATATTCCTGATTCCAGCTCGCTGGCCATTCGTACTTCAGGTCTGCTGGGAGAACAGTACCTGGCGCTGAATATCGGTTTCGACGATCCGGAACTGGGGACGTCTATTCTTAAAGATGGCAGCACGATTCAGGACACCAAGTCTGCCATGGTGCTGGAAGACCTGATTGGTCAGTTCCTTTATAGCAGTAAGGGCAGTGACAATAAGAATTCTGGCGATGATTCGGCAGCGAGAGATAGCCATACTAGCGCGACGCCACCGGCCGCCACGACGCATTAATTTCAGGAGAGACACCCTATGTTTAAACGCTTACTGATGATCGCCATGCTGGCGATTGCTCCCTTGACGGCTGCTACGGCGGCGGATCAGTCCAATCCCTATAAGCTGATGAACGAAGCGGCGCAGAAAACTTTCGATCGGCTAAAAAATGAGCAGTCGAAGATTCAGGCTAACCCAAACTATCTGCGCGAAATCGTTGACCAGGAGCTGATGCCGTATGTTCAGGTGAAGTATGCCGGCGCGCTGGTTCTGGGCCGCTATTATAAAGAGGCGACCCCCGCACAGCGCGAAGCCTACTTTGTGGCCTTTCGCGAATACCTGAAGCAGGCCTATGGCCAGGCACTGGCTATGTACCATGGCCAAACCTATCAGATTGCGCCGGAACAACCGTTGGGTGATGCGACGATCATCCCTATCCGCGTGACGATCGTCGATCCAAATGGTCGCCCTCCGGTACGTCTGGATTTCCAGTGGCGTAAAAACACCCAGACGGGTAACTGGCAGGCTTACGATATGATTGCCGAAGGGGTCAGCATGATCACCACCAAGCAAAACGAGTGGAGCGACCTGCTGCGCACCAAAGGCGTCGATGGCCTGACCGCGCAACTGAAAGCGATCTCCGCGCAGCCGATCACTCTGGAACAGAAAAAATAATGACCGGGCAGCTGAGCTGGACTCGCGACGGTGAGCGACTGGCGTTGCACGGAGAGCTGGACCAGGATCTGCTGGTCCCGCTCTGGGAAGCCCGAGTACAAGCGACCGATGGCGTATCGACTATCGACTTGAACGCGCTGACCCGGGTGGATACCGCTGGCCTGGCGCTGCTGGTGCACTTTGTGGCGTTAATTCGCCACCAGGGCCGGGAAGCGAAACTGGTTGGCAAGAGCGACAATCTGCAAACTCTAGTCAGTCTTTACAACCTTCCCGCCGATGTGATCCCATAATTTTTCAGTGCGTTACTGCTGAGGTTATCCTGAAAGCCCCATCAATATCTTCGATGGGGCTTTTTGCTTATTTAAGACCGCGCCACTTTCCTCTAAGATGTTGAGCTATTTTCACTACCAGATAAAATTTGAACCCATGGAAAATCATGAAATTCAGACCGTGCTGATGAACGCACTCTCCCTTCAGGAAGTCCACGTCTCTGGCGATGGCAGTCACTTTCAGGTTATTGCTGTGGGTGAGATGTTTGACGGCATGAGCCGGGTAAAAAAACAGCAGGCCGTCTACGCTCCGCTGATGGAATACATTGCCGACAACCGTATTCATGCTCTGTCGATCAAAGCGTTTACCCCGCAAGAATGGGCCCGGGACCGCAAACTCAACGGCTTTTAAGCTGCAGGGATGTTCCCCGCAGCGTATGTGAATTCTTAACAGAGAACAGAATCAATGGATAAATTCCGTGTTCAGGGGCCGACACGCCTCCAGGGGGAAGTCACCATCTCCGGTGCGAAAAATGCCGCCCTGCCGATCCTCTTTGCTGCACTGCTGGCAGATGAGCCGATTGAGATCCAGAACGTACCAAAACTGAAAGACATCGATACCACGATGAAACTGCTGAGTCAGCTCGGCGCCAACGTGAAGCGCAATGGGTCAGTCTGGATCGATGCGGGTCCGGTCGATGTATTCTGTGCGCCGTACGATCTGGTCAAAACGATGCGTGCTTCAATTTGGGCGCTGGGCCCGCTGGTGGCGCGCTTTGGCCAGGGACAGGTTTCACTGCCGGGCGGTTGTGCTATCGGTGCGCGTCCGGTCGATTTGCATATTATTGGCCTTGAGCAGCTGGGCGCAGAGATCAAGCTGGAAGAAGGTTATGTGAAGGCGTCGGTTAACGGACGTCTCAAAGGCGCACATATTGTGATGGATAAGGTTAGCGTTGGCGCGACCGTGACCATTATGAGTGCAGCGACACTGGCGGAAGGCACCACCGTTATTGAAAACGCCGCACGTGAGCCGGAAATCGTCGATACGGCGAACTTCCTCAATACGCTGGGCGCGAAAATTAAAGGCCAGGGGACTGATCGTATCACCATCGAAGGCGTAGAGCGTCTGGGCGGCGGCGTATACCGTGTTCTGCCAGACCGTATCGAAACCGGTACCTTCCTGGTCGCTGCGGCAATATCCGGCGGTAAGATTGTTTGCCGCAACGCACAGCCTGATACCCTGGATGCCGTACTGGCCAAGCTGCGCGATGCGGGCGCAGATATCGAAATCGGCCAAGACTGGATTAGCCTGGATATGCACGGTAACCGTCCGAAAGCCGTCAATGTGCGTACCGCGCCACACCCGGGTTTCCCGACCGACATGCAGGCGCAGTTCACGCTGCTGAACCTGGTCGCGGAAGGGACCGGTGTGATTACTGAAACGATCTTTGAAAACCGTTTCATGCATATTCCGGAACTGATCCGTATGGGGGCACACGCGGAGATCGAAAGCAATACGGCGATATGCCACGGCGTGGCGCAGCTTTCCGGTGCGCAGGTGATGGCGACCGACCTGCGTGCGTCAGCAAGTCTGGTACTGGCCGGCTGTATCGCTGAAGGGACCACGATTGTTGATCGCATCTACCATATCGATCGTGGGTACGAGCGTATCGAAGATAAACTGCAGGCGCTGGGTGCGAATATTGAACGCGTAAAAGGCGAGTAAATCTGTGGTGATAACAGCCCCTTGACGTGTGCCCTGGGGCTGTTTTTTTATTCCGTTCTGTTTTACTCAGCGAACCGTCTTCATTCACTCTCTTTTTTCTGACGTATCATTTGCGTTCTGTCGATAAACTGATGTGTCACCGGGTCATGATAGCGTGAGGGCCAGATAATCCACGGCTTGGTATCCAGCGCATGAGCAATAATCAGCTCGCCTTTTGGCCACGGCCGGGTCAATGCATTCGCCAGCGTTGAAGAACTCAAGCCGTTACGCCGCGACTCCGCTGCCAGCGACGTCCCTTTTTTGCGCAATCCGGCAATGATATCTGCTGGATGCCAGTCGATGAACTTTTCCATAAATTCTCCTGGTGGTGGTGATCCCGTTTGCCTGATATATGAGCAACGGAATGACTATACTCCCAGGTTTAATTAAGTTCTAACAAGTTCTTGTAAGGTGTCTTTATATTCGGAATATACCAGGATAAAGGGCAGGGTATGGATTTTACTGGAACTTTTCAGAGCGTTCCCGCGATGGGTGCGGGAACCGGGGAGAGGGATATCAGTGGTCGCGCTGAACCGCAATATGGGCAAGACCGATAAGCGCTTCACGCCACGGGGAATCTGGTAATACCTGAAGTACAGCAATGGCCTTGTCCGCTTCTTCTTCCGCACGTTTACGGGTCCATTCCAGTGAACCGCAGGTCGCCATCGTCTCGAGAACCTCATCAAGAAGGTGGCGCCCGTTGCCTTGTTCAATCGCTCCGCGAATCATCGCTGACTGCTCCGGAGAGCCGTGACGCATGGCATGCAATAACGGTAACGTCGGTTTGCCTTCGTTCAGGTCATCACCCACGTTTTTGCCGAGGCGCTCACCGTCAGAACTGTAGTCCAGTAAATCGTCGATCAGCTGGAATGCGGTGCCCAGATAACGACCATAGTCCTGAAGCGCTTGCTCCTGTTCGACGGTACAACCGGCCAGGATGCCGGAACACTGTGCGGCGGCTTCAAACAGGCGGGCTGTTTTGCTGTAAATGACCCGCATATAGTTTTCTTCAGTGATGTCCGGGTCGTTAACGTTCATCAACTGCAGCACTTCACCCTCGGCAATGACGTTAACGGCTTTAGACATCACTTCCAGTACTTTTAGCGAACCGAGGCTGGTCATCATCTGGAAAGAGCGGGTATAGATAAAATCACCAACCAGCACGCTGGCTGCGTTGCCAAAAGCGGCGTTTGCCGTTGCCTTGCCGCGGCGCATATCGGATTCATCAACGACATCATCATGCAGCAAGGTAGCGGTATGAATAAATTCGATCAGTGCGGCAATAGTGACGTGTGCTTCGCCCTGGTAACCCACTGCCCGGGCGGCAAGAACCGCAATCATCGGACGTATACGTTTACCGCCTCCGCTAACGATGTAATAGCCTAATTGATTGATAAGCTGAACATCTGAGTCAAGTTGCTCAAGGATTGTCGCATTGACACCCGCCATATCCTGCGCGGTTAACTCATTGATTTTTTCTAAATTCATCGCAAAAGCCGGGCCACATGTCCTGTTACCGCGAATCCGTGTGGGTTCACAGAAGGATTAAGATAGAATTAAATGAAGCTATGATTGTACTGAAAAATTGCCATAGATAAACGTTCGCGTGAAAGTTGTGTTTTTTTTCTGCGTTGATCGCTAATCGCTCTTGTCAAAGGCTCGCGTTTTGCGTAATATTCGCGCCCTATTGTGAATATTTATAGCGCACTCTGAATCACACGAAGAGGTGCGCGGAAGCGGAGTTTTATATGTACGCGGTTTTCCAAAGTGGTGGTAAACAACACCGAGTAAGCGAAGGTCAGACCATTCGCCTGGAAAAGCTGGACATCGCAACTGGCGAAGCTGTTGAGTTCGCTGAAGTGCTGATGATCGCAAACGGTGAAGAAATCAAGATCGGCGTTCCTTTCGTTGAGGGCGGCGTAATCAAAGCTGAAGTTGTTGCTCATGGTCGTGGCGAGAAAGTTAAAATCGTTAAGTTTCGTCGTCGTAAACACTACCGTAAGCAGCAGGGCCATCGTCAGTGGTTCACTGATGTGAAAATTACTGGCATCAGCGCCTAAGACCTGAGGAGAGATTTAAATGGCACATAAAAAGGCTGGCGGCTCAACTCGTAACGGTCGCGACTCAGAAGCTAAACGCCTGGGCGTTAAGCGTTTCGGTGGCGAATCCGTTCTGGCGGGTAGCATCATCGTTCGTCAGCGTGGCACCAAATTCCACGCGGGCGCTAACGTAGGTTGCGGTCGTGACCACACTCTGTTTGCGAAAGCAGACGGTAAAGTGAAATTTGAAGTTAAAGGCCCGAACAACCGTAAATACATCAGCATCGTTGCTGAGTAAGTTTTTCGTGGTCCGGTAACGGATTAAAGCCCCGCAACGTGTTGCGGGGCTTTTTACATTAGAATCCCGGATATTTTTCTGCAGGGAAAACGGGTATGAAGCAACAGGCCGGCATGGGCATTGTTTTGGCGCTCACCACCGCGATGTGCTGGGGGGCATTGCCCATTGCCATGAAGCAGGTCCTTGAAGTGATGGAGCCGCCAACGGTGGTGTTTTATCGCTTTCTGATGGCAAGTATCGGCCTTGGCGTAATCCTCGCTATCAGAGGTAAACTGCCGCCGCTGCGCCTTTTTCGCAAACCGCGCTGGCTGGTACTGCTGGCCATTGCGACGGGGGGCCTGTTTGGTAACTTCATTCTGTTCAGCTCTTCCCTGCAATATCTTAGTCCCACGGCGTCTCAGGTGATCGGCCAGCTATCTCCGGTCGGCATGATGGTGGCCAGCGTGTTCATCCTTAAGGAGAAAATGCGCGGTACCCAGGTTGTGGGGGCATTGATGTTGATTTGCGGGCTGGTGATGTTCTTTAACACCAGCCTGATTGAGATTTTTACTCGCCTGACGGATTACACGTGGGGGGTAATTTTTGGCGTTGCAGCGGCTGCGGTTTGGGTCAGCTACGGCGTCGCGCAAAAGGTGTTATTACGCCGCCTGGCGTCACAGCAAATCCTCTTTTTGTTGTACACTTTATGTACGATAGCGTTGCTGCCGTTGGCGACGCTTTCACAAGTTCTGGCGTTAAGCAACTGGCAACTGGCGTGCCTGATTTTCTGCGGGTTAAATACCCTGGTAGGCTACGGTGCGCTGGCGGAAGCCATGGCGCGCTGGCAGGCCGCTCAGGTGAGCGCGTTGATTACCTTAACGCCTTTGTTTACGCTGCTTTTTTCAGATTTATTATCACTGGCCTGGCCCGATGTTTTCGCCAGACCGATGTTAAACCTGTTAGGTTATCTCGGTGCGTTTGTCGTGGTTGCGGGCGCGATGTATTCCGCCATAGGCCACCGTCTTTGGGGTGGCTTACGTAAGCGTGAAGCGGTTGTACCGCTGCCCCGCTCAGGCGAATGATTTTCGGAGAGTAAAATGAAGTTTGTTGATGAAGCAACAATCCTGGTCGTAGCAGGTGATGGCGGCAATGGTTGCGTTAGCTTCCGCCGTGAAAAATATATCCCGAGAGGCGGCCCGGACGGCGGCGACGGTGGTGATGGCGGTGATGTCTGGCTGGAAGCGGACGAAAACCTGAACACCCTGATTGATTACCGTTTTGAAAAATCCTTCCGCGCCGAGCGTGGACAGAATGGCCAGAGCCGCGACTGTACCGGTAAACGTGGTAAAGACGTGTCGGTCAAAGTGCCTGTAGGGACCCGTGTTATCGATCAAGGGACCGGCGAAGTCATGGGCGATATGACTAAACATGGTCAGCGTCTGATGGTCGCTAAAGGCGGCTGGCACGGTCTGGGCAACACCCGTTTCAAATCGTCCGTTAACCGTACTCCGCGTCAGAAAACGATGGGAACGCCGGGCGACAAGCGCGATCTGCAGCTGGAGCTGATGCTGCTGGCAGACGTCGGGATGCTGGGTATGCCGAATGCTGGCAAATCCACCTTCATCCGCGCCGTTTCTGCGGCGAAGCCGAAAGTGGCCGATTATCCGTTTACCACGCTGGTGCCGAGCCTTGGCGTTGTGCGTATGGATAACGAGAAGAGCTTTGTTGTCGCCGATATTCCTGGGCTTATCGAAGGCGCAGCGGAAGGTGCAGGCCTGGGTATTCGCTTCCTGAAGCACCTTGAACGCTGCCGCGTGCTGCTGCATCTCATCGATATCGAGCCGATTGACGGCTCCGATCCGGTAGAGAACGCGCGTATTATCATCGGTGAGCTGGAGAAATACAGCGAGAAACTGGCTGAGAAACCACGTTGGTTAGTCTTTAACAAGATTGACCTGATGGATAAAGCGGAAGCTGAAGCGAAGGCGAAAGCCATTGCTGAGGCGCTGGGCTGGGAAGAGAAGTTCTACCTTATCTCCGCGGCCAGCCAGCAGGGCGTCAAAGATCTGTGCTGGGATGTGATGACCTTTATCATCGAAAACCCAATCGTTCATGCTCAGGAAGAGAAAGCGCCTGAAAAAGTCGAGTTTATGTGGGATGACTACCACCGTCAGCAGCTTGAAGAAGCCGAAGTTGAAGTCGAAGACGACGAAGACTGGGATGACGACTGGGACGAAGACGACGAAGAAGGCGTCGAGTTCATCTATAAGCGTTAAGTCGCTGGCGTGCCCCGGTACATTGTTGATCGGGGCGACGGCAGGACTACTCCCGAATATGCCGGAAAGCGGTTCAGAACGCACTAAAAAGGGCCGCATTTGATGCGGCCCTTTTGTCTTAGTTGTTCTGATACAAATCTTTATACAACCGGCTCTCGAAGCGTACTAGCGGGATCCGGCGGTTGCGCTGATCCGCAGGCGGTACAGCATATCCTGACAGGTATTGTACGAAAGCGATTTTTTGCCCGCTGGCGGCGGTGATGAAACCTGCGAGGTTGTAAACGCCCTGCAGCGAACCGGTTTTGGCCGACACTTTACCATCAACTCCCGCCTGATTCAGGCCGGCACGATACTGTAACGAACCATCGTGGCCAGCGAGCGGCAGCATGGAGATGAAGTTGAGTTCATTATCGTGCAGGGCGATATATTGCAGCACCTGCATCATGGTCGCCGGAGCAATCAGGTTATGCCGCGACAGACCGGAACCGTCGGCAATAATCGTATTACCCAGATCGATGCCGGCCTGTTGACGCAGGATCTGGCGTACCGCATCCGAACCGGCACGCCAGGTTCCCGGTACGCCGAGACGAGCGTGGCCAATGGTGCGAAAGACGGTGTCCGCAATCATGTTGTCTGATTTTTTTAACATGATCCGCAGGAGATCGTGCAACGGGGCTGATTGCGTGGTAGCCAGCACGGTTCCCGGATCGTTCGCCAGAGTCTGGCGCAGCAATGTACCGCTATAGGTAATCCCAGCCTGGTTTAGTTCGGACTTCAGGATCACGCCGGCATAGCTCGCGCCGTCCTGAATGGCGAAAGCCAAAGGTAAGGGCTCACTACGCTGTGGCAGGCAGCCCGTCAGGGTGTAACGGTTCAGGTCGCCTGTCACCACGTCGAGTTCGCAGTATTGGGCCTCAGCGGAGCCGCGGGCCAGCGTTCTCACCTGGCTAAACATGGTCACCGGGTAGTACGACGCGACGCGAATAAAGGCCAGATCGCCAGGTTTCTGCGCGCTATACAGCGAGATAGAAAAACAGTTACGGTCAACGATAGCGGCCGCAGGCGGGGCGCTAAAGCATTGGGTCATGTCGTTCCACGGCCAGCCAGGGGCCTTGTCATGGCTGGCGAAGACCGAGGTATCAATCAAGACGTTCCCCTCGATCCGCTGGACACCCGCTTTTTTTAGCGTCGCCACCATATTACGAATATCCTGACGTTTCAGCGTCGGATCGCCGCCAAAACGGGCAATCAGGTCGCCTTTTAGCACACCGCCATCAAGGCTGCCTTTGGTTTCCAGCGTGGTGGTAAAACGAAAGTTCGGCCCGAGCTGCAGCAGAGCGGCCAGCGCGGTGATCACTTTCTGGGTACTGGCGGGGAGCGCCATCTGCTGACTGTGGAAGTCTATCTCCGGCGTCGGGGAGCCAACCTTCTGCGCCATGAAGGCGAGGTTAGCACCTGCAGGAAGCTGGGTGATATATTCGTCAATGTTCGCCGCCTGAGCGCTAAACGCTATACCGGCAGTCAATCCGATGATAAATCTGGAAAATCGCATAATCTCGCGCTAACAACCTGAAACCGAGCCGTCATACTACGGTGCAACACCCTGTAAAGTAAACGATGACCCATAGTGAACTTCAGGGTAAAATACGTATCAAAATGAAAATTGCTGCTGATCTGGGGAATGTTTTCCGGGTCGGTTTTCTTTTTGCTCCTGTCCTGCTCAAGGCCTGACTGGTGGCGGAACGGCGGCGTCCGTTCCATGAAGGAATGATAAAGAGGTATAACAAATGCAAGCTATTCCGATGACCTTACGTGGTGCTGAAAAACTTCGCGAAGAACTGGATTTTCTGAAGTCCGTTCGTCGTCCTGAAATCATCGCTGCTATTGCCGATGCGCGCGAACATGGCGATCTGAAAGAGAACGCTGAGTACCACGCAGCCCGCGAACAGCAAGGTTTCTGCGAAGGCCGCATTAAGGATATTGAAGCGAAGTTGTCCAATGCGCAGGTTATTGATATCACCAAAATGCCGAACAACGGGCGGGTGATTTTTGGTGCGACGGTAACCGTCCTGAATCTCGATACCGATGAAGAACAGACTTACCGCATCGTAGGTGATGATGAGGCTGATTTTAAACAAAATCTGATCTCTGTGAACTCACCGATTGCCCGTGGTTTGATCGGTAAAGAGCAGGACGATGTGGTGACAATCCGCACACCAGGCGGTGAAGTAGAATACGAAATTATCAAGGTCGAGTACCTTTAATCCGTATTTCCCGCTACCATGTTGATGGATTGTAAAGAAAGGAAAAAGGCCGCATAGCGGCCTTTTATCAACGTCCGGAGCATGGCATTTTGCTCGTCTACCCGTAGAAATCCCTCGTTTTACACAAAGTTGTGTCGAGATTCAGGATATTCTTAGCGTGGCAGCGAGATTTTACGCTCTTTAGTTGGGCGATACAGGACCAGCGTTTTACCGATGACCTGTACGTTACAGGCACCGGTTTCGCGCACGATAGCTTCCACGATCAAGGTTTTAGTTTCGCGGTCTTCCGATGCGATTTTCACCTTGATGAGCTCATGGTGCTCTAACGCTTGTTCGATCTCGGCCAGTACCCCTTCGGTCAAACCATTGTTGCCAAGCATAACTACTGGCTTGAGCGGATGTGCCAGACCTTTCAGGTGCTGTTTTTGTTTAGTACTCAGATTCATCGTATTTTTTTGCTTACGTTGGGATTGAAAACGGTTCATTCTACCGCCATCTCCCATATATCGCCAAACTACCGTGTCGATTTTTACGTCGCAAAGTATGATGAACCCGAAACGGGAATGTTAAATGACAGGTAAAAAGCGTTCTGCCAGCTCAAGCCGCTGGCTTCAGGAACACTTTAGCGATAAATATGTTCAACAGGCACAGAAAAAGGGGTTACGTTCCCGTGCCTGGTTTAAACTTGATGAAATACAGCAAAGTGACAAGATTTTTAAACCGGGGATGACCATTGTTGACCTCGGCGCTGCGCCCGGTGGCTGGTCGCAATATGCGGTTACGCAGATCGGAAACAGCGGCCGCATCATCGCTTGCGATCTTTTACCGATGGATCCAATCGTTGGTGTGGACTTCCTTCAGGGCGACTTTCGTGATGAATTAGTTCTGAACGCGTTACTTGAGCGCGTAGGTGACAGTAAAGTGCAGGTTGTCATGTCCGATATGGCACCAAACATGTGTGGAACACCGGCGGTGGATATTCCCCGGGCCATGTATTTGGTGGAACTGGCGCTTGGAATGGCTCGTGATGTATTAGCGCCGGGTGGTAGTTTTGTGGTGAAGGTGTTCCAGGGCGAAGGTTTCGATGAGTATCTAAGAGAAATTCGCTCCCTGTTTACGAAGGTTAAAGTTCGTAAGCCGGACTCTTCTCGCGCACGTTCGCGTGAAGTGTACATTGTAGCGACCGGGCGTAAACCATAACCGGTAGATTTCAAACGAAAGTTTGAAAGACGCTGGATATAGAGTATCCTGACGCTGTTTTTAACACAGTTGTAATAAGAGGTTAATCCCTTGAGTGACATGGCGAAAAACCTAATACTCTGGCTGGTCATTGCCGTTGTGCTGATGTCAGTATTCCAGAGCTTTGGGCCCAGCGAGTCTAATGGCCGTAAGGTGGATTATTCAACCTTCCTGCAAGAGGTCAACCAGGACCAGGTTCGCGAAGCGCGTATCAACGGACGTGAGATCAACGTTACCAAGAAAGATAGTAACCGTTACACGACTTACATTCCGGTCAACGATCCGAAGCTGCTCGATAACCTGTTGACGAAAAACGTCAAAGTGGTTGGCGAACCGCCGGAAGAACCGAGCCTGCTGGCTTCCATCTTTATTTCCTGGTTCCCGATGCTCTTGCTGATCGGCGTCTGGATCTTCTTCATGCGGCAAATGCAGGGCGGCGGCGGAAAGGGCGCGATGTCCTTCGGCAAAAGCAAAGCCCGTATGCTGACGGAAGACCAGATCAAAACCACTTTTGCCGATGTCGCCGGTTGTGACGAAGCGAAAGAGGAAGTCGGTGAGCTGGTTGAATACCTGCGTGAACCGAGCCGCTTCCAGAAGCTGGGCGGTAAAATCCCGAAAGGCGTCCTGATGGTCGGCCCTCCGGGTACCGGTAAAACGCTGCTGGCGAAAGCTATCGCCGGTGAAGCGAAAGTGCCGTTCTTCACCATTTCTGGTTCTGACTTCGTTGAAATGTTCGTCGGCGTGGGCGCATCTCGTGTGCGTGACATGTTCGAGCAGGCCAAGAAAGCGGCACCATGCATTATCTTCATCGATGAAATCGACGCCGTCGGTCGCCAGCGTGGCGCCGGTCTGGGCGGCGGTCACGATGAACGTGAACAGACGCTTAACCAGATGCTGGTTGAGATGGATGGCTTCGAAGGTAACGAAGGCATTATCGTTATCGCGGCGACCAACCGTCCGGACGTGCTTGACCCGGCGCTGCTGCGTCCAGGCCGTTTTGACCGTCAGGTTGTCGTAGGGCTGCCGGATGTCCGCGGTCGTGAACAGATTCTGAAAGTTCACATGCGCCGCGTCCCGCTGTCGCCGGATATCGACGCGGCAATCATTGCGCGCGGTACCCCGGGCTTCTCGGGGGCGGATCTCGCGAACCTGGTCAACGAAGCCGCTCTGTTTGCTGCCCGTGGCAACAAACGCGTAGTATCGATGGTCGAGTTCGAAAAAGCGAAAGACAAAATCATGATGGGTGCGGAACGCCGCTCCATGGTGATGACCGAAGCGCAGAAAGAATCTACCGCTTACCACGAAGCGGGCCATGCGATTATCGGCCGCCTGGTACCGGAACACGATCCGGTGCACAAGGTGACGATTATCCCGCGCGGTCGTGCGCTGGGCGTGACGTTCTTCCTGCCGGAAGGCGATGCTATCAGCGCCAGCCGTCAGAAGCTGGAAAGCCAGATTTCGACCCTGTATGGCGGTCGTCTGGCGGAAGAGATTATCTACGGTGTGGAACATGTTTCTACCGGTGCGTCGAACGACATTAAAGTCGCGACCAACCTGGCGCGTAACATGGTGACGCAGTGGGGCTTCTCCGACAAACTCGGTCCGCTGCTGTATGCGGAAGAAGAGGGCGAGGTGTTCCTGGGGCGTAGCGTCGCGAAAGCGAAACATATGTCCGATGAAACGGCACGTATCATCGACCAGGAAGTGAAATCGCTGGTTGAACGCAACTATAACCGTGCTCGTCAGATTCTAAATGACAACATGGACATCCTGCATTCGATGAAAGATGCGCTCATGAAATATGAGACTATCGACGCACCGCAGATTGATGACCTGATGGCTCGTCGCGAAGTTCGCCCACCTGCGGGATGGGAAGATCCGCACGGCACCAATAACTCTGGCAATAATGGCACCCCGAGTGCACCGCGTCCGGTCGATGAACCGCGCACGCCGAACCCGGGTAACACCATGTCAGAGCAACTGGGCGACAAATAAGTTAGCTGCGTTGATGTTGTTGTGTATATCGAAACCCCGGGGCGCTTGCCGCTCCGGGGTTTTTCTTTTTATTAACCTTCCGGATTCATGGATTTCGCGATGAAACTCGTAGCCCAGGGCTCAACCCTCGACCTCTCCCATCCGAATGTGATGGGTATCCTTAACGTGACGCCAGATTCATTCTCCGATGGTGGCACACATAATTCGCTCGTGGAGGCGGTTAAGCATGCCAATCTGATGATAAACGCGGGTGCGACTATCATTGATATCGGCGGCGAATCGACCCGCCCCGGGGCGTTGGATGTGAGTGTCGAGGAAGAGCTGGCGCGCGTGATTCCGGTGGTGGAGGCTGTTGCTCAACGTTTTGAAGTCTGGATCTCGGTAGACACGTCGAAGCCAGAAGTGATCCGTGAGTCCGCACGGGCTGGCGCACATATTATTAACGATATCCGTTCGCTGACCGAACCAGGGGCGCTGGAAGCCGCTGCACAAAGCGGGCTACCGGTGTGTCTGATGCATATGCAGGGACAGCCAAAAACGATGCAGGAAGCGCCGAAATACGATGATGTCTTTGCCGATGTCGCCCGCTTTTTCACCGAGCATATCGTGCGCTGTGAGCGGGCGGGTATCGCAAAAGAGAAATTGTTGCTCGACCCAGGATTCGGTTTCGGTAAAAATCTTGCCCATAATTATGAGCTACTTGCTCGACTCGGTGAGTTCCACCAGTTCGGTTTCCCGTTGCTGGTCGGTATGTCGCGTAAATCGATGATTGGTCAACTGCTTAACGTCGGGCCGACGGAACGCCTCAACGGTAGCCTGGCGTGTGCGGTGATTGCAGCGATGCAGGGCGCGCAGATTATTCGCGTCCATGACGTCAAAGAAACGGTAGAAGCGCTACGCGTGGTGGAAGCCACCCTGAGCACAAAGGAAAATAAACGTTATGAGTAACCGCAAATATTTTGGCACCGATGGTATCCGTGGCCGCGTGGGTGATGCGCCTATTACCCCGGAATTCGTGCTCAAACTGGGCTGGGCTGCGGGCAAGGTGCTGGCGCGCCACGGTTCACGCAAAATCATTATTGGTAAAGATACCCGTATCTCCGGCTATATGCTGGAATCGGCGCTGGAGGCTGGACTGGCTGCGGCGGGGCTTTCCGCTTCTTTCACTGGTCCGATGCCCACTCCGGCGGTGGCTTACCTGACGCGAGCCTTTCGTGCTGAAGCGGGGATTGTCATTTCAGCTTCGCATAACCCATTCTATGACAACGGGATCAAGTTCTTCTCTATTGAAGGCACAAAGCTGCCGGATAACGTAGAAGAGGCGATTGAAGCCGAAATGGAAAAAGAGCTCACCTGTGTCGATTCGGCTGAGTTGGGTAAAGCCAGCCGTATCGTGGACGCCGCCGGCCGTTATATTGAGTTCTGCAAAGGCACTTTCCCGAACGAACTGAGTCTGAATGCACTAAAAGTAGTTGTCGATTGCGCGCATGGCGCGACCTATCACATTGCGCCGAATGTGTTCCGCGAGTTGGGTGCTAAGGTGATTGCGATGGGTTGTGAGCCGAACGGGCTCAATATCAACGAAGAGGTCGGGGCGACCGACGTACGCGCCCTACAGGCACGTGTACTGGCCGAAAAAGCCGATCTGGGTATCGCCTATGATGGCGATGGCGACCGCGTCATTATGGTCGACCATGAGGGTAACAAGGTTGATGGCGATCAGATTCTGTATATCATCGCCCGGGAAGGTCTGCGGCAGGGCCAGCTACGCGGCGGCGCGGTGGGAACGTTAATGAGTAATATGGGGCTGGAGCTGGCGCTCAAACAGCTGGGCATTCCGTTTGTCCGGGCTAAAGTGGGTGACCGCTATGTCCTTGAGAAACTGCAGGAGAAAGGCTGGCGTATCGGGGCGGAAAACTCCGGTCACGTTATCCTGCTGGATAAAACCACCACCGGTGACGGTATCGTCGCGAGTCTGCAGGTTGTGGCGGCGATGGTGCGTAACCACATGAGTCTGCATGATCTGTGTAGCGGCATGAAAATGTTCCCGCAAATCCTGGTTAACGTTCGTTTCACTGAAGGTAGTGGTAACCCGCTGGAACATGAGAATGTGAAAGCGGTTATGGCTGAAGTGGAAGCGGCATTGGGCAACCGTGGCCGTGTGCTGCTACGTAAGTCGGGTACTGAGCCACTCATTCGCGTCATGGTCGAAGGAGAGCACGAAGCGCAGGTGCATGAGTTCGCTCACCGTATCGCCGAAGCGGTGAAAAACGCCTGATTAAGCCGGTTATTCATTTGCTCGTTTGAGCGGTGGTGCTGTCAGCGCCAGACAACATGAACGGACTTACAGGGGGCTAAGTGTTTAAAAAGGCGGCGCTTACCGCCTTTTTCTTCGCCAAAAGATCGTTTTTTGCTGTTTTTTTCCGCAGTTGATACAATGCGCCGAAATTGCCCTTGCGAAGGTCATTCGCTTTGGTTAGTATTCACACCCGCTTCAGTGGGAAACATTAAGATCTCCCGCTTTATTGGTTGAAGCAATTGGTATGCGGCGAATCCGCAAGGAACAGGTTGATTATGCAAGAAGCTCTTTTAGTTGTTTTCCTTATTGTAGCGATTGGCCTCATTGGTCTGATCATGCTGCAGCAAGGTAAAGGCGCTGATATGGGAGCCTCCTTCGGAGCAGGCGCTTCCGGCACATTGTTTGGATCCAGCGGTTCTGGTAACTTCATGACCCGCATGACTGGTATCCTGGCAGCGTTGTTCTTCATCATCAGTTTGGTGCTGGGCAATATCAACAGCAACAAGACCAATAAAGGAAGTGAGTGGGACAATCTGAGCGCGCCGAAAACCGAGCAGACTCAGCCAGCAGCTCCGGCACAGCCGAGCAGCGATATCCCGCACTAATAGTTATATCCGTGCCGAGGTGGTGGAATTGGTAGACACGCTACCTTGAGGTGGTAGTGCCCGATTGGGCTTACGGGTTCAAGTCCCGTCCTCGGTACCAATATTCCGAAAAAAAGACGCTGAAAAGCGTCTTTTTTTTGCCCTTGATCCATCCTGAATAGCGTTGACACGTTCCTGATTTAAATCCGGAGAACGTGATAATGACTGCGTTCAAACGTACCCAACGTGATTATCCTCCGTTCTTTAAAATAGCTGTCGTTGAGCCGGTCGAAAAAGGCGAGATGACCTGCAAGCAGGCTTCAACAGCGATATGGCATTCAGGGGCGCTCCACCGTGCTTGTCTGGCAGCGTAAATATGGCCGGCTTGACTGGAGCCCCGGACTTCCTGACCTGGTGAAGAGGAAACTGCCTGTGGCTCAGACAACTATCCCACTCACACCCGAGCAAAGAATCAAGGAACCTGAAGAGCAGCCTGAACTGGCGAACCAGAAAGCTGATTTTTTGAATCGG
>NZ_JBCNNS010000001.1:0-98933 GCF_039594335.1 Raoultella sp. | reverse complement strand
AAGTGTTCGCGCTGAGTAACATCCAGAAGGCGAACCTGGTTCCCCACTTTTAACAGTCTGGATTGAGGTGAAAGGCCCCGATGAACAAAGAAATTTTGGCTGTTGTTGAAGCCGTTTCCAACGAAAAGGCGCTGCCGCGCGAAAAGATTTTCGAAGCGTTGGAAAGCGCTCTGGCAACGGCAACCAAGAAAAAATACGAACAAGAGATCGATGTGCGTGTCAGCATCGATCGTCGTAGCGGCGATTTTGATACGTTCCGTCGCTGGCTGGTTGTTGAAGAAGTGACCCAGCCGACGCGCGAAATTACGCTTGAAGCGGCGCGCTACGAAGACGAAAGCATGAATCCTGGTGACTACGTCGAGGACCAGATTGAATCCGTCACCTTCGACCGTATCACTACGCAGACCGCGAAGCAGGTTATCGTCCAGAAAGTCCGTGAAGCTGAACGCGCCATGGTTGTCGATCAGTTCCGCGAGCACGAAGGTGAAATCATCACCGGCGTGGTGAAGAAAGTAAACCGCGATAACATCACTCTTGATCTGGGCAGCAATGCTGAAGCCGTGATCCTGCGTGAAGATATGTTGCCGCGTGAGAACTTCCGTCCGGGTGACCGTATTCGTGGTGTCCTGTATGCGGTTCGTCCGGAAGCGCGCGGCGCTCAGCTGTTCGTGACCCGTTCTAAGCCGGAAATGCTGGTTGAATTGTTCCGTATTGAAGTACCGGAAATCGGCGAAGAAGTTCTCGAAATCAAAGCCGCCGCTCGCGATCCGGGCTCCCGTGCCAAGATTGCGGTGAAAACCAACGATAAGCGTATCGATCCGGTTGGCGCTTGCGTAGGTATGCGTGGCGCGCGCGTTCAGGCGGTTTCGACCGAACTGGGCGGCGAGCGTATCGATATCGTCCTGTGGGATGATAACCCGGCGCAATTCGTGATTAACGCGATGGCACCGGCTGATGTCGCCTCTATCGTGGTGGATGAAGATAAACACACCATGGATATCGCGGTTGAAGCGGGCAATCTGGCGCAGGCAATTGGCCGTAACGGTCAAAACGTCCGTCTGGCCTCGCAACTGAGCGGCTGGGAACTCAATGTGATGACCGTTGACGACCTGCAGGCGAAGCATCAGGCTGAAGCCCACGCGGCGATCGATACCTTCACCAAATATCTTGATATTGATGAAGATTTCGCCACGCTGTTGGTTGAAGAAGGTTTCGCGACGCTGGAAGAACTGGCCTATGTGCCGGTGAAAGAACTGCTGGAAATCGACGGTCTGGATGAAGCCACCGTTGAAGCACTTCGTGAGCGTGCAAAAAACGCGCTGACCACGTTGGCGCTGGCTCAGGAAGAAAGCCTGGGAGATACTAAACCTGCCGATGATTTGTTAAATCTGGAAGGTTTAGAACGTTTGATGGCTTTCAAACTGGCTGCCCGTGGTGTTTGTACGCTGGAAGATCTCGCCGAGCAGGGCATTGATGATCTGGCTGATATCGAAGGGTTGACCGACGAAAAAGCCGGAGAGCTCATCATGGCCGCCCGTAATATTTGTTGGTTCGGCGACGAAGCGTAATAAACTGTAGCAGGAAGGAACAGCATGACAGATGTGACCATTAAAGCGCTGGCCTCAGAGATTCAGACCTCTGTGGATCGCCTGATACAGCAATTTGCTGATGCAGGGATTCGCAAATCGGCTGATGATTCTGTGACAGCGCAAGAGAAGCAGACCTTGTTGACGCACCTGAACCGCGAACACGGTTCGGCGCCCGACAAGCTGACGCTGCAGCGCAAAACGCGCAGCACGTTAAATATTCCAGGTACCGGTGGTAAAAGTAAATCGGTACAAATCGAAGTCCGCAAGAAGCGCACCTTTGTGAAACGCGACCCGCAAGAGGCAGAACGCCTTGCCGCGGAAGAGCAGGCGCAGCGTGAAGCGGAAGAGCAAGCCCACCGCGAGGCAGAAGAAGCTGCCAAGCGAGAGGCGCAATTAAAAGCTGAACGTGAGGCCGCAGAACAAGCTAAACGTGAAGTCGCTGAGAAAGCGAAACGTGAAGCTGCGGAAAAAGACAAAGTGAGCAATCAACAAACCGACGACATGACAAAAAGCGCCCAGGCTGAAAAGATCCGCCGTGAAAACGAAGCAGCAGAGCTGAAACGTAAAGCGGAAGAAGAAGCACGTCGCAAGCTTGAAGAAGAAGCGCGCCGCGTAGCGGACGAAGCACGCCGTATGGCTGCAGAAAACGAAAAGAACTGGACCGAAACGCCAGAAGCTCCAGAAGAAACCAGCGATTATCACGTGACGACGTCTCAGCATGCTCGTCAGGCTGAAGATGATAACGATCGCGAAGTTGAAGGCGGTCGTGGCCGCGGTCGCAACAGCAAAACTGCGCGTCCGAAGAAAGGCAACAAGCACGCCGAATCAAAAGCCGATCGTGAAGAAGCCCGTGCAGCCGTTCGTGGCGGCAAAGGTGGCAAGCGTAAAGGTTCTTCTCTGCAACAGGGCTTCCAGAAGCCTGCGCAGGCTGTAAACCGTGACGTTATTATCGGTGAAACCATCACCGTTGGCGATCTGGCTAACAAGATGGCGGTCAAAGGCTCTCAGGTCATCAAAGCGATGATGAAGCTGGGCGCGATGGCAACCATCAACCAGGTCATCGACCAGGAAACCGCGCAACTGGTTGCTGAAGAGATGGGCCACAAAGTTATCCTGCGTCGTGAGAACGAACTGGAAGAAGCGGTAATGAGCGACCGTGATACCGGCGCGGCGGCAGAAGCCCGTGCACCGGTTGTGACCATCATGGGTCACGTTGACCACGGTAAAACCTCTCTGCTGGACTACATTCGTTCAACCAAAGTGGCATCCGGCGAAGCGGGTGGTATTACCCAGCACATCGGTGCATACCACGTTGAAACTGAAAACGGGATGATCACCTTCCTGGATACTCCGGGCCACGCCGCATTTACCTCAATGCGTGCTCGTGGTGCGCAGGCAACGGATATCGTGGTTCTGGTTGTCGCTGCAGACGATGGCGTAATGCCACAGACTATCGAAGCTATCCAGCACGCAAAAGCGGCTCAGGTGCCGGTAGTGGTTGCGGTCAACAAGATCGACAAACCTGAAGCAGATATGGACCGCGTTAAAAACGAACTGTCTCAGTACGGTGTTATGCCGGAAGAGTGGGGCGGCGAATCTCAGTTCATCCCTGTTTCTGCGAAAGCAGGTACCGGTATTGATGACCTGTTGAATGCTATTCTGCTGCAGGCAGAAGTTCTGGAGCTGAAAGCTGTACGTAACGGTATGGCCAGCGGTGCGGTTATCGAATCCTTCCTGGATAAAGGTCGTGGTCCGGTAGCAACCGTCCTGGTTCGCGAAGGTACACTGCACAAGGGCGACATCGTTCTGTGCGGCTTCGAATACGGTCGCGTTCGTGCGATGCGTAACGAGCTGGGTCAGGAAGTTCTGGAAGCGGGTCCGTCCATTCCGGTGGAAATCCTTGGTCTGTCCGGTGTTCCGGCTGCGGGTGATGAAGTGACCGTTGTTCGTGACGAGAAAAAAGCGCGTGAAGTTGCGTTGTATCGTCAGGGTAAATTCCGTGAAGTTAAACTGGCGCGTCAGCAGAAATCTAAACTCGAGAACATGTTCGCTAACATGACTGAAGGCGAAGTTCACGAAGTGAACGTTGTGCTTAAGGCGGACGTTCAGGGTTCTGTGGAAGCGATCTCCGACTCTTTACTGAAACTGTCTACCGACGAAGTCAAAGTGAAGATCATCGGTTCTGGCGTTGGTGGCATCACCGAAACCGACGCGACCCTGGCTGCGGCATCCAACGCCATCCTGGTGGGCTTCAACGTGCGTGCCGATGCGTCTGCGCGTAAAGTTATCGAAGCGGAAAGCCTGGATCTGCGCTATTACTCCGTCATCTATAACCTGATCGACGAAGTGAAAGCTGCGATGAGCGGTATGTTGTCTCCGGAACTGAAACAGCAGATCATCGGTCTGGCTGAAGTTCGTGATGTCTTTAAATCGCCGAAATTCGGCGCTATCGCGGGCTGTATGGTTACCGAAGGGACGATTAAACGTCATAACCCAATCCGCGTTCTGCGTGACAACGTGGTTATCTACGAAGGTGAGCTGGAATCCCTGCGCCGCTTCAAAGATGACGTTAACGAAGTCCGTAACGGTATGGAATGTGGTATCGGCGTGAAGAACTACAACGACGTTCGCGTTGGCGATATGATTGAAGTGTTCGAAATCATCGAGATCCAGCGTACCATCGCGTAATCTTCGTCGATTTTTGGGCCGCCACTGCGTTGGGCTGCGCTCGCTCACTCTGGTCACATAGTTATCTATGTGCCTGGAGATTGATGAGAGACATCGGTGTTTCTCACCGAAGGCCAGCCTTCGGTTGTTCAAATTCGTTGCTGACGAATTTGTCACGAGCCTGCAGCCTTGTTGCCACCCAAAATCCTTAGACGATTGACTCGTGTAGGCCGGGTTAGCATAGCGCCACCCGGCAATAATTCTAAAAAGGGGCTTATGGCCCCTTTTTTGTCTTTATCTGGAGAATTTATTATGGCGAAAGAATTTGGTCGCCCGCAGCGCGTGGCTCAGGAGATGCAAAAAGAGATTGCTATCATCCTGCAGCGCGAAATTAAAGACCCGCGTCTGGGCATGATGACCACCGTTTCTGGCGTTGAAATGTCCCGCGATCTGGCTTATGCCAAAGTCTACGTGACCTTTCTGAACGACAAAGACGAAGCGGCGGTTAAAGCCGGTATCAAGGCATTGCAGGAAGCATCCGGCTTTATCCGCTCTCTGCTGGGGAAAGCGATGCGCTTGCGTATCGTGCCGGAACTGACCTTCTTCTACGATAATTCGCTGGTTGAAGGGATGCGTATGTCTAACCTGGTGACCAGCGTGGTGAAGCATGACGATGAGCGTCGTGTGAACCCGGACGACAGCAAGGAGGACTGATGAGTCGTCCTCGTCGTCGCGGTCGCGATGTGCATGGTGTGCTGTTGCTGGATAAGCCTCAGGGCGCCTCCAGCAATGATGTACTGCAGAAAGTAAAACGTATCTATAACGCGAACCGCGCAGGGCACACCGGTGCGCTGGATCCGCTGGCAACCGGCATGCTGCCGATTTGTCTCGGGGAAGCCACCAAGTTTTCCCAGTATCTGCTGGATTCCGATAAGCGCTATCGTGTGATTGCGAAACTCGGACAGCGTACCGACACCTCTGATGCCGACGGCCTGGTGGTAGAAGAGCGCCCGCTGACCTTCAGCGATGAACAGCTTGCGGCGGCGCTGGACAGTTTCCGCGGCGAAACCCAACAGGTACCGTCGATGTATTCGGCGCTGAAATACCAGGGGAAAAAGCTCTACGAATATGCCCGCCAGGGGATTGACGTCCCGCGTGAAGCCCGGCCGATTAACGTCTATGAGCTGCTGTTTATCCGCCACGAAGGGGATGAGCTGGAGCTGGAAATTCACTGTTCCAAAGGCACCTATATTCGGACGATTATCGACGATCTGGGTGAGAAACTGCGCTGTGGCGCACATGTTATTTATCTGCGCCGTCTGGCCGTCAGCAAATATCCGGTTGAGCGGATGGTGACGCTGGAGCAGCTGCAGGCGCTGGTTGAGCAGGCAATGGTGCAGGATATTCCTGCCGCGCAGCTGCTCGATCCGCTGCTGATGCCGATGGACAGTCCGGCATCGGACTATCCACTGGTTAATCTTGCCGAAACATCGGCTGTTTACTTTAAGAATGGCAACCCGGTCCGCACCACAGGAGTCCCGCTACAGGGCCTGGTGCGGGTGACTGAAGGTGAAGACGGGAAGTTCCTCGGTATGGGTGAGATTGACGATGAAGGCCGTGTGGCGCCGCGTCGTCTTGTTGTCGAATACCCGGCTTGAGGGCTGTTCTTGCGATAACAGTCAGCTGCGGGTAGAATATCGCCGCTTAACGTCCGCAAAAGTGTTTTAACATTTTCGGGCGTTGCATCAGGGGTCGCTGAATTAGAGATCGGCACCCTTTCTTTCTTTTAAATCTGGAGTTTTAAAATGTCTCTAAGCGTTGAAGCTAAAGCAAAAATCGTTTCTGAGTTTGGTCGTGGCGAAAACGACAGCGGTTCTACCGAAGTTCAGGTTGCACTGCTGACTGCACAGATTAACCATCTGCAGGGTCACTTCTCCGAGCATAAAAAAGATCACCACAGCCGTCGTGGTCTGCTGCGCATGGTTTCCCAGCGTCGTAAACTGCTCGACTACCTGAAACGTAAAGATGTTGCACGTTACTCTTCGCTGATCGAGCGTCTGGGTCTGCGTCGCTAATTCTGCGAGTTTCAGAAAAAGGGGCCTCAGGGCCCCTTTTTTCGACCAGGCGGCAGCAATTCACTAAAAACTCATGTATTGTTGCTATTAATGATCTTCGTGCAGAGGTTCGCGCGGCTAATGAGAAGCTTGATCCGCAGGGGCGGGTAAAGGTTGTCATTAGTCGCGAGGATGCAGGAGATCGGGTCAACTGACGTTATGTCGTGGATATAGCGTCACCTATTGATATAAAGGATAGAATTTTGCTAAATCCGATCGTTCGTAAATTCCAGTACGGCCAACATACCGTAACGCTGGAAACCGGCATGATGGCTCGTCAGGCCACTGCTGCTGTCATGGTTAGCATGGATGACACTGCGGTATTCGTTACCGTTGTGGGTCAGAAAAAAGCGAAACCAGGTCAGGACTTCTTCCCTCTGACTGTTAACTATCAAGAACGTACCTACGCAGCAGGTAAAATCCCGGGTGGTTTCTTCCGTCGTGAAGGCCGTCCAAGCGAAGGCGAAACCCTGATCGCGCGTCTGATTGACCGCCCGGTTCGTCCGCTGTTCCCGGAAGGTTTCGTTAACGAAGTGCAGGTTATCGCTACCGTTGTTTCCGTTAACCCGCAGGTTAACCCGGATATCGTGGCGATGATTGGTGCTTCCGCAGCGCTGTCCCTGTCCGGTATTCCGTTCAACGGTCCTATCGGTTCTGCCCGCGTGGGTTACATCAACGACCAGTACGTTCTGAACCCGACTCAGGACGAGCTGAAAGAAAGTAAGCTGGACCTGGTTGTTGCCGGTACCGAAGCGGCCGTGCTGATGGTTGAATCTGAAGCTGAACTGCTGAGCGAAGACCAGATGCTGGGTGCGGTGGTCTTTGGCCACGAGCAGCAGCAGATTGTCATTCAGAACATCAACGACCTGGTTAAAGAAGCGGGTAAACCGCGCTGGGACTGGCAGCCGGAAGCTGTCAACGAAGCGCTGAATGCGCGCGTTGCTGCCCTGGCCGAAGCGCGTCTGAGCGATGCTTACCGTATCACTGATAAACAAGAGCGTTACGCTCAGATTGACGTGATCAAAGCAGAAACCATCGCGACCCTGATTGCTGAAGATGAAACCCTGGACGCTAACGAACTGGGTGAAATCCTGCATGCTATCGAGAAAAATGCCGTGCGTAGCCGCGTACTGGCAGGCGAGCCGCGTATCGATGGCCGTGAAAAAGATATGATCCGTGGTCTGGACGTTCGTACCGGCGTACTGCCGCGTACTCACGGTTCCGCACTGTTCACCCGTGGCGAAACGCAGGCGCTGGTTACCGCGACTCTGGGTACCGCACGTGATGCGCAGAACATCGACGAACTGATGGGCGAGCGTACTGACTCCTTCCTGTTCCACTACAACTTCCCTCCGTACTCTGTCGGCGAGACCGGGATGGTGGGTTCACCGAAGCGTCGTGAAATCGGTCACGGTCGTCTGGCTAAGCGCGGCGTACTGGCCGTTATGCCGACCACGGAAGAATTCCCGTACACCGTTCGCGTGGTGTCTGAAATCACCGAATCTAACGGTTCTTCCTCCATGGCTTCCGTGTGCGGTGCTTCTCTGGCGCTGATGGATGCTGGCGTGCCGGTGAAAGCCGCCGTTGCGGGTATCGCGATGGGTCTGGTGAAAGAGGGTGACAACTTCGTCGTTCTGTCTGACATCCTGGGTGACGAAGACCACCTCGGCGATATGGACTTCAAAGTGGCGGGTTCCCGCGACGGTATCTCTGCGCTGCAGATGGATATCAAAATTGAAGGTATCACCAAAGAGATCATGCAGGTTGCATTGAACCAGGCGAAAGGTGCACGTTTGCACATCCTGGGCGTAATGGAGCAGGCGATTAACGCGCCGCGCGGCGATATCTCCGAATTCGCACCGCGTATCCACACTATCAAGATCAGCCCGGACAAGATCAAAGATGTGATCGGTAAAGGCGGTTCTGTGATTCGTGCGCTGACCGAAGAAACCGGCACCACCATCGAAATCGAAGATGACGGTACCGTGAAGATCGCAGCAACCGACGGCGACAAAGCGCAGCATGCTATCCGTCGTATCGAAGAGATCACTGCTGAGATCGAAGTCGGCCGTGTTTACACTGGTAAAGTGACCCGTATCGTTGACTTTGGCGCATTTGTTGCCATTGGCGGCGGTAAAGAAGGTCTGGTGCACATTTCTCAGATCGCCGATAAGCGCGTGGAGAAAGTGACCGATTACCTGCAGATGGGTCAGGAAGTGCCGGTTAAGGTTCTGGAAGTTGACCGTCAGGGCCGCGTTCGTCTGAGCATTAAAGAAGCAGTTGAACAGACTCAGCCTGCCGCAGCACCGGAAGCTCCGGTTGCCGAGCAAGGCGAGTAAGGTTGCCGTTTGCCCTCCGCGTTGGCGGAGGGCGTATTACGGGCAGGACGCCTTGTTTGCAGCCGGGGAACTGGACGTTCATCCAATCGTTGTCTTCGGGAGTGGGAAATGAAGCCTTTTTTGCGCTGGTGTTTCGTGGCGACAGCTCTCACGCTGGCAGGATGCAGCAACTCTGCCTGGCGTAAGGACGCAGTCCTCGCGGTGCCATTGCAACCGACTTTGCAGCAAGAAGTGATTCTGGCGCGCATGGAACAAATTCTTGCCAGTCGGGCTTTAACCGATGACGAACGCGCACAGCTTTTATATGAGCGCGGAGTGTTGTATGATAGTCTCGGTCTGAGGGCATTAGCGCGAAATGATTTTTCACAAGCGTTGGCAATCAGACCTGATATGCCTGAAGTATTCAATTACTTAGGCATTTATTTAACGCAGGCAGGCAATTTTGATGCTGCCTATGAAGCGTTTGATTCTGTACTTGAGCTTGATCCAACTTACAACTACGCGCACTTGAATCGCGGTATCGCCCTTTATTACGGCGGTCGCGCTAAGTTAGCGCAAGATGATCTGCTGGCGTTTTATCAAGACGATCCCAATGATCCTTTCCGTAGCCTGTGGCTTTACCTCGCTGAGCGTAAGCTTGACGAGAAGCAGGCGCTTGAAGCACTGAAACAGCGCTTCGACAAATCGGATAAAGAGCAATGGGGATGGAACATTGTCGAGTTCTACCTTAGCGACATCAACGAAAAAACGTTGATGGAACGTTTGAAGGCAGACGCAACGGATAACACCTCGCTCGCTGAGCATCTCAGTGAAACCAACTTCTATTTAGGTAAGTACTACCTAAGTCTGGGGGACAAGGACAGCGCTACGGCACTGTTCAAACTGGCGGTCGCAAACAACGTTCACAACTACGTTGAGCACCGATACGCATTGTTGGAATTATCGCTCTTGGGCCAGGAGCAAGATGACCTGGCAGAATCGGACCAGCAATAGCTGACGAACACATCAGCCCATTTTTTGTTTGCCATCACCTTAACAGGTGAGGGCGTTGTTGTTCGTTAATACACCTACTTTGAGCCGGTTCACACTTTTCAATGAAAATTACTCTAAATTTTCACGTTGAGTTATGTAGACTGGCCGCCATTAATTTTGAGGCACACGTACTACATGGCTGAATTCGAAACCACTTTTGCAGATCTGGGCCTGAAGGCTCCTATCCTTGAAGCGCTTAACGATCTGGGTTACGAAAAACCATCTCCGATCCAGGCTGAGTGCATTCCGCATCTTCTGGGCGGCCGCGATGTTCTGGGTATGGCCCAGACGGGTAGCGGTAAAACTGCAGCGTTCTCTTTACCGCTGCTTAACAACCTTGATCCTGAGCTCAAAGCACCGCAAATTCTGGTGCTGGCGCCGACCCGCGAACTGGCGGTACAGGTTGCTGAAGCAATGACGGACTTCTCTAAACATATGCGCGGCGTAAACGTGGTAGCCCTTTACGGCGGCCAGCGTTATGACGTGCAACTGCGTGCTCTGCGCCAGGGACCACAAATCGTTGTGGGCACCCCAGGTCGTCTGCTGGACCACCTGAAGCGCGGTACTCTTGATCTCTCTAAACTGAGCGGTCTGGTACTGGATGAAGCTGACGAAATGTTGCGTATGGGCTTCATCGAAGACGTAGAAACGATTATGGCGCAGATCCCGGAAGGTCATCAGACCGCTCTGTTCTCTGCCACCATGCCGGAAGCGATCCGTCGCATTACCCGCCGCTTTATGAAAGAGCCGCAGGAAGTGCGCATCCAGTCCAGCGTCACCACTCGCCCGGACATCAGCCAGAGTTACTGGACTGCTTACGGTATGCGTAAAAATGAAGCGCTGGTGCGTTTCCTGGAAGCAGAAGATTTTGATGCGGCGATTATCTTCGTTCGTACCAAAAACGCGACCCTGGAAGTGGCTGAAGCGCTGGAACGCAGCGGCTACAACAGCGCTGCGCTGAACGGTGACATGAACCAGGCGCTGCGTGAGCAGACTCTGGAGCGTCTGAAAGATGGTCGTCTGGATATTCTGATTGCAACCGACGTTGCGGCTCGTGGCCTCGATGTTGAGCGTATCAGCCTGGTTGTTAACTATGATATCCCGATGGATTCCGAGTCTTACGTCCACCGTATCGGCCGTACCGGTCGTGCGGGTCGTGCGGGTCGCGCGCTGCTGTTCGTTGAGAACCGTGAACGCCGCCTGTTGCGTAACATCGAACGCACCATGAAACTGACGATTCCGGAAGTAGAACTGCCGAATGCAGAACTGCTGGGCAAACGTCGCCTGGAAAAATTTGCCGCGAAAGTTCAGCAGCAGCTGGAAAGCAGCGATCTGGATCAGTACCGCGCGCTGCTGGCGAAAATCCAGCCGTCTGCTGAAGGTGAAGAGCTGGATATCGAAACTCTGGCCGCAGCACTGTTGAAAATGGCTCAGGGCGAACGTCCACTGATTCTGCCGCCGGATGCACCGATGCGTCCTAAGCGTGAATTCCGCGACCGTGACGATCGTTTCGAGCGCCGTGGTGACCGTAACGACCGTGGCCCGCGTGGCGACCGTCCGGAGCGTAGTGGTGAAGATCGTCCTAAGCGCGAACGTCGCGATGTGGGCGATATGGAACTGTATCGCATTGAAGTGGGCCGCGATGATGGTGTTGAAGTTCGTCATATTGTTGGCGCTATCGCTAACGAAGGCGACATCAGCAGCCGTTACATCGGTAACATCAAGCTGTTTGGTACCCACTCCACGATCGAACTGCCGAAAGGCATGCCGGGCGAAGTTCTGCAGCACTTCACGCGCACTCGCATCCTCAACAAGCCGATGAACATGCAGTTGCTGGGCGATGCTCAGCCGCGTCCGGAACGTCGTGGCGGTGGTGAGCGTCGTGAAGGCGGTCGCGCATTCGGTGGCGAACGTCGTGAAGGTGGCCGCAACTTCGGTGGTGAGCGTCGTGAAGGCGGTCGTGGTGATGGTCGTCGTTTCAGCGGCGAACGTCGTGAGGGTGCTCGTGCTCCGCGTCGTGATGATACCGCTGCGGCTCCGCGCCGCGATGATTCCGCTGGCCGTCGTCGTTTCGGTGGCGATGCGTAATTAGCGCGCTCCGCTAGCGTAAAGTAAATAATACAGCCCCGATCGTGATGATTGGGGCTTTTTTTATTTCCTTTGTACTCATGTACTGGTACAGTGCCGCGCGTTAACAACAAAAAGCATGATTGACTGGAGATATCGGCAAATGGCGACACTTACCACTACGGCAACCCGACCGTCCTTGTTTGGCGGTGTGGTGATTATCGGCGGGACCATCATTGGCGCAGGCATGTTCTCGCTGCCGGTGGTCATGTCCGGTGCGTGGTTTTTCTGGTCGCTGGCTGCGCTGATCTTTACCTGGTTTTGTATGCTCCATTCCGGACTGATGATTCTGGAAGCGAACCTGAACTACCGCATTGGCTCTAGCTTCGACACCATCACCAAAGATCTGCTGGGTAAAGGCTGGAATCTGGTCAACGGTCTGTCGATCGCTTTTGTGCTCTATATCCTGACCTACGCCTATATCTCGGCCAGCGGTTCCATACTGCACCATACCTTCTCGGAGCTTTCATTGAATGTGCCGGCGCGGGCTGCGGGCTTTGGCTTTGCGCTGCTGGTGGCTTTTATCGTCTGGTTGAGTACCAAAGCGGTGAGTCGAATGACGGCAATCGTGCTGGGAGCAAAGGTCATCACCTTCTTCCTGACCTTCGGAAGCTTGCTGGGGCACGTTGAGCCGACAACACTGTTCAACGTCGGCGAAAAGAATGCCTCCTACACGCCGTACCTGTTGATGACTCTCCCGTTTTGCCTGGCCTCCTTTGGCTATCACGGTAACGTACCGAGCCTGATGAAGTATTATGGCAAAGATCCCCGGACGATTACCCGCTGCCTGGTCTACGGCACGCTTCTGGCTCTGGGGTTGTATGTCGTCTGGTTACTGGTGACGATGGGCAACATTCCACGCCCTGAGTTTATCGGTATCGCGCTGAAGGGCGGTAACATTGATGTGCTGGTACAGGCATTGAGCGGGGTGCTCAACAGCCGTAGTCTGGACCTGTTGTTGGTGGTGTTCTCGAACTTCGCCGTTGCCAGCTCTTTCCTTGGGGTCACCCTCGGCCTGTTTGACTATCTGGCGGACCTGTTTGGTTTTGATGATTCTGCTCTCGGCCGTTTTAAGACCGCGCTCCTGACTTTTGTTCCACCGGTTATTGGCGGCCTGCTGCAGCCCGATGGTTTCCTGTATGCCATCGGCTATGCCGGTCTGGCCGCAACCATCTGGGCGGCGATTGTCCCGGCGCTGTTGGCCCGGGCATCGCGTAACCGCTTCGGTAGCCCACAGTTTCGTGTCTGGGGCGGAACGCCGATGATTGTGCTGATTCTGCTGTTTGGCGCCGGTAACATTATCGTGCATTTCTTATCGAGCTTTAATCTGTTGCCTGTTTACCAGTAAACAGAATGCCCGGCGGCGCGATGCTTACCGGGCCTACAGGCTCGGGCGGGTCGGATAGGGCGCCGCCGTCCGGCAAAAACTACCCTACCAGCTCTTCTTTTATCTGCATCGCTAAATCAAACGAATGTAAGCGCGCCTGATGATCGAAGATCTGGCCGTTCACCATCAGCTCATCGGCCTCGGTTTCCCGCAAAATGGATTCCAGCCCATGGCGGATTCTGGCTTTATCGCCAACCAGCGACATGCTGAGCGCCTGTTGTACTCCGTACTGTTCAGAGGCGGACCATAGTTGATGCATATTTTCCACCGGTGGCGGGAGCTGACCGGTTTCACCACGACGTAGTTTCACGAATGCCTGTTGCATCGAGGTGAACAGGAATTCGGCATCACGGTTACTATCGGCGGCGATGATATTAATACATACCATGGCGTACGGTTTCGCTAAGCGTTCGGATGGTTTGAACTGGGTGCGATAGAGATGCAGCGCCTGGAATAACATATCCGGCGCGAAGTGCGAGGCGAAGGCAAAAGGCAGCCCAAGCTGTGCCGCCAGCTGCGCGCTGTATAAACTGGATCCTAACAGCCACACCGGGATCTTCTCTCCGTAGCCGGGAACCGGGCGCACGTGCGGATTGGGATCGCGGGCATCAAACCAGTCCACCAGTTCGGCGACGTCGCGTGGGAAGTTATCAACATCTCCGCCCATATGACGGCGGAGCGCCATCATCGTACGCTGGTCGCTGCCCGGTGCCCGGCCAAGCCCCAGGTCAATACGTCCGGGATACAAGGTATTGAGCGTACCGAACTGTTCGGCGATCACCAGCGGTGAATGGTTGGGTAACATTACGCCACCGGAGCCCAGTTGCAGCGTCGTGGTATTTGCCGCCAGATAACCGATAAGCACCGATGTTGCAGCGCTGGCGATGCCAACCATGTTGTGGTGTTCCGCCAGCCAATAGCGGTGATAGCCGCGTTTTTCAGCCAGACGCGCGAGATCCAGAGAGTGTGAGAAGGCCGCTTTGGCGCAAGAACCCTCGGGGATCGGTGCCAGATCGAGCACCGAGAACGGAATAGATTTGTCGGTCATAAAGGCTCACTTTGTTACAGCATCGTCATCAGATTGAAGGTCTTCTTTCAGCCTGGCGCATTCAGCGAGCGCCGGCCAGAAAAGCTGCAACGTTCATACTGCATGAAAAGACGAAGTATGCTGTTAACAAAGTGAGCTATTTTCAGGACTGCAGTTCCAGCCCGGCCAGCCGTTTCCAGTAACCGTTACAGTCACTGTTGGTGAGCAGCGGCAGCGGCGAGGTACCGTTCTCATTGGCGCGGAAAGCATCGATCATGGCAAAGGTATCGTTGCACAGCGGTGACAGGCGCACCATATCCACCAGCCCCTGCATCGACGTCAGTTCGTTGCCGAGGTTATAGACATAGCCGCTCATGGTCTGAATACCGTTCAGGACAAACACCTGCTGGTTTTCCTGGGACAGCACGCTGCGTCCGTTCGGGTACTTGATGCAGCAGGTCTCGCATTCGTCTTTTGGCCGATCTTCGGAACGCGCGGTAAAGCAGCGCGCGGAATAGGCCAGCGGAAGATGACCGTAGCTCAATACCTCCACTTCAAATTGATTGCGAATGCCAAGCTCTTCGCACTGGGTGAGCAGATTCCCCAACCAGTCGCGAGACAGTTCAACCGGCATGCACCAGCGGATCATGCCTTGTTTACGCAGCAGACGCAGGGTGACGGCGTTATAGCAGTTGAGCGCATGTCCGGCGACGAACGGCAGTTTGCGCTCTGCGCACATATTGACGACGCCAAGGTCGCTGGCTTCGATCAGAAATTCCCCGTTATCGACATAGCGCTTCAGCTCATTGAGCTCGGAAGAGGCCTGTACCAGCGCAAGCGTGGAGAGCACCACCTGCTTACCGCTGCCCGCCAGCTCTTTCGCCATCTCCAGCCAGTCGCCGACTTTGGTGGCGCGGCGTTTACTGCATACGGCTTCGCCGAGATAGATCGTATCGGCACTGGAACGTGCGGCCTGTTGGTAAAAATCTTCCAGCGTCTCTTTCGACCAGTAGTAAAGTACCGGCCCTAATGAATATTTCATTACTTTTCTCACTGCCATTTACGGTGGTAGGCGCCAAGAGTGGTTTGTGTCCCTTCGGACATCGCACCGAGCGTCTCCATCCACGCGGATTGCGGAATAAAGTTTTGCGGATCGGCTTTGCAGCGGTCGATTGCCTGGCGCCATACTTTCGCCACCTGGGTGACATAGGCCGGGCTACGCTGACGTCCTTCAATTTTCACCGACGCAATATTTGCCGCCATCAGTTCCGGCAGTAGCTCCAGCGTATTGAGGCTGGTAGGCTCTTCCAGTGCATGATAGCGCTCACCATCTACCAGATAGCGGCCCTTGCACAGCGTCGGGTAGCCCGCATTTTCGCCATCCTGATAGCGATCGATCAGCACTTCGTTGAGGCGCGATTCGAGACCCTGCGGCGTTTGTTGCCAGCGAACAAAACGCGCAGGTGAACAGGCTCCGACGGTATTCGGCGATTCGCCGGTGAGGTAGGAAGAGAGGTAGCAGCGGCCTTCCGCCATGATGCACAGGCTACCGAAAGCGAAGACCTCCAGCGGAACCGGCGTCGTGCGCGCCAGCTGTTTTACCTGATGAATCGAGAGCACGCGCGGCAGCACGACGCGGGCGACATCGAAATTACGTTGATAGAAACGCACCGCCTCTTCGTTGGTTGCCGACGCCTGAACCGAAACGTGGCGTTCAATGTACGGGTAACGCTCCGCGGCGTATTCCAGCATGGCGATATCGGCAAGGATTAAAGCATCCGCGCCCAACTGTGCCGCCATGTCTACCGCGCGCTGCCAGCGGGCATAACCGTCAGGATGCGCAAAGGTATTGATCGCAATATGCAGCTTACGACGGTGTCGATGTACAAAGCTAACGGCTTCCTGCAGTTTCTTTTCGGTGAAATTAAGGCCGGCAAAGTGGCGGGCGTTGGTGTCATCTTTCAGCCCGATATAGACGGCATCGGCACCGTTTTCGATGGCCGCCTTAAGTGCCGGAAGGTTGCCGGCTGGGCAGAGCAGCTCCATAACTTTTCCTGAGAAATGCGGCCCGTAGGGACGCTGATAGGGTTAATGAACAGGAATTTTAGTTAACCTTCTGGTGACAATTTTTGATTTGAGGCAGTTAATAGCGTATTGGCGGCGCCAATAATCGGTACCCGTCGTCGTGATTTTGTTGATTTACGCCGCTATGTCATTTATTTGATATGGCACAATAGCGGAACTATTGCTTTCATGGAGTAAGGCTTGTGTTGGATAAATTGCGTTCCCGGCTGGTCCACTTTGGCCCGTCTTTGATGAGCGTGCCGGTTAAGCTGGCGCCTTTTGCCCTCAAGCGCCAGGTGCTGGAGCAGGTATTAAGCTGGCAGTTTCGTCAGGCTCTGGAAGATGGCGAACTGGATTTTCTCGAAGGCCGCTGGTTAAGTATTAATGTGCGTGATATCGGTCTGCTGTGGTATACCTCGGTAAGCGAAGGGCGTCTGGTTGTCAGCTCTGTGGCCGAAGCGGATGTGAGCTTCAGCGCCGATGCCAGCGATCTGCTGATGATTGCCGCGCGTAAGCAGGATCCGGATACGTTGTTCTTCCAGCGTCGGCTGGTCATTGAAGGCGATACTGAGCTGGGGCTGTATGTAAAAAACCTGATGGATGCCATTGAGCTGGAGCAGATGCCAAAAGCGCTGCGCGTGATGCTGCTGCAGCTGGCTGACTTTGTTGAAGCGGGGCTGAACGGTCCGCGGAAACCTGAACAGACATCGGTAGGTGAGGCATGCTGATTCGAGTTGAAATTGGGATTGATGCACCGGGAATCGACGCGTTATTGCGCCGTACGTTTGGCAGCGATACCGAAGCGCAATTGGTGCACGATTTACGTGAAGACGGCCTGATCACACTGGGCGTGGTGGCGACAGATGATGAAGGGCAGGTTATTGGCTACGTCGCTTTCAGCCCGGTCTCCATTGAAGGCGAAGAGCTGCAGTGGGTCGGACTGGCGCCGCTGGCGGTAGATGAAAACTATCGCGGCCAGGGAATCGGCAGCCAGCTGGTCTACGAAGGGCTGGATTCATTGAATGAGTTTAGCTATGCCGCCGTGGTGACGCTGGGTGATCCGGCCTTCTACGGGCGCCTCGGCTTTGAGCCGGCTGCCCGCTTCGATCTGCGTTGCCGCTGGCCAGATACCGCCGAGGCGTTCCAGGTGCGCCCGCTGGCCGATGACGCGCTGGAAGGGGTGCATGGGCTGGTAGAGTACTGCGATCGCTTTAACCGCCTCTGAGGCTCTCCAGCAGAGTCTCAAAAGAACCATCTCCGGCAACGAGGCGCTCTTTCTGGCGCTTCGTTAGCTGCTTGATGCGATACTCCAGTCGTAGTGCAAGTGAGTGTTCACCAACTTCCTGGCTGAACGCCAGACGCAGCTCGCCTTTCCCCCGCAATGCTTTGGCTCCCTTGCCATCCTGATGCTGACAAAAACGGCGCGCAACATCGGTAGTAATCCCGGTATAAAGGCGATTATCGGCGGTACGTATCAGATAGAGAAACCAGCGCACGGTAGAAAGGTCGGTATGTTAAGGTAGATGCACCATAACATACCGGAGAGTAAAGATGGATACGCTTGCTGCTATCAGCCGCTGGCTTGGCAAACAGCATGTGATTACCTGGTGCGTTGCCAGCGAGGGAGAACTGTGGTGCGCCAATGCGTTCTATGTGTATGACGCGCAAAACATCGCCTTCTATCTCCTGAGTGATGACCATACCCGCCACGGGCAGATGACCGGCCTGCGTGCAAAGGTCGCCGGCACCGTAAATGGCCAGCCGAAAACCGTTGCCCACATTCGCGGCCTCCAGTTCAAAGGTGAAATCCGCCGTCTTTCCGGCGACGAGGAAGCGGCGATGCGCGCGCGGTACGTCAGCCGCTTTCCGATCGCCAGGATGCTGCGGGCACCGGTCTGGGAAATCCGTCCGGATGAGCTCAAGTTCACCGATAACACGCTGGGGTTCGGCGCCAAGTTACACTGGCTCCGTCACCCCGATAGCGAGTGAGGTCCGTAGCGGCCGTGCAGCGTCGCACATTTCCGCATACTCTTATTACCGCGGCATCCGCTGCTGAAGGGCTGATTTTTCAGGGGGCATAATGAGCCAGGTGCTAATAACAGGGGCTACCGGATTAGTTGGTGGGCACTTACTTCGAATGCTAATTCAGGCGCCGGGCATGGCGGCGATAACCGCCGCGACCCGCCGCCCGCTGGTGGATGCCGAGAGGGTACTGAATCCCCATGCTCCTCAACTGAACGATGCGCTGGCGCAGGTTGTTGACCCTGTCGATATCGTGTTTTGCTGTCTGGGGACCACGCTGCGAGACGCGGGCAGTAAAGCCGCCTTCATTCAGGCCGATTACCGGCTGGTGGTGGATACGGCGCTCACCGGGCTACGGCTGGGCGCGAAGCACATGCTGGTGGTCAGCGCGATGGGGGCCAATCCGCATTCGATGTTCTTCTACAACCGCGTTAAAGGCGAAATGGAAGAGGCGCTGCGTGCGCAGCCGTGGAGGCGTCTGACGATTTTACGCCCGTCGATGCTGCTGGGCGCTCGCGAGAAAAAAAGGACAAACGAAGCGGTGCTGGCGCCATTGTTCCGACTGCTGCCGGGAAACTGGAAATCTATCCATGCCCATGAGGTGGCGCAAGCGATGCTGAGCGAAGCGCTGACCCCTGGACGGGAAGGTGTGACGATTCTGCCATCGGCAAAACTGCGTGAAATTGCGACCAGCGAAGCGTAGTATTCTGCGCTTCACATCACCACATCCTTCCTGGGGAATGCTATGGCTGGTCAGTCTTCATCTCGGGCGGCATCACCGTTTCAATGGTGGAAGCCCGCACTGTTTTTTCTCGTTGTTATCATTGGCCTGTGGTTCGTCAAATGGCAGCCTTACTATGGCAAGGTGTTTACGGCCGCAGAAACGCACAGTATCGGCAAATCAATTCTGGCCCAGGCAGACGACAACCCGCTGAAAGCGGCATGGGACTACGCGGTGGTTTACTTCCTGGCGGTCTGGAAAGCGGCGGTGCTGGGCGTGCTGCTCGGTTCGCTGATTCAGGTGCTGATCCCGCGCGACTGGCTGCTGCGTACGCTGGGGCCATCGTGCTTTCGCGGTACGCTCTCAGGTGTGCTGTTTTCACTGCCCGGTATGATGTGTACATGCTGCGCCGCACCGGTCGCGGCGGGGATGCGTAAGCAGCAGGTATCGATGGGCGGCGCGCTGGCGTTCTGGATGGGCAACCCGTTGCTGAATCCGGCAACGCTGGTGTTTATGGGATTTGTGCTGGGCTGGCAGTTTGCGTTGATTCGGCTGGTTGCCGGGCTGGCAACGGTGTTGATCGTGGCGACGTTGGTGCAAAAATGGGTCAAAGAGGCGGCAACGCAGCCGTCAGCCGTTCCGGATGTCGGTGATACCGCGCAGGGGCCTTTTTTCACCCGCTGGCTGAGTGCGCTCTGGACCTTGTTCTGGAACACTATCCCGGTCTATATTCTGGCGGTCCTGGTGCTGGGAGCAGCACGCGTCTGGCTGTTCCCGCATGCCGATGGCGTGGTGGGGAATACCCTGTTCTGGGTAATAGCGATGGCAATAGCCGGCTGTCTGTTTGTCATCCCTACCGCGGCGGAGATCCCTATCGTCCAAACCATGATGCTGGCGGGAATGGGGTTTGCCCCGGCGCTGGCGCTGCTTATCACGTTGCCTGCCGTCAGCGTGCCGTCGTTGATTATGTTGCGTAAGGCTTTTCCGGCGAAAGCGCTGTGGCTAACCGGTGGGCTGGTGGCGCTGTGTGGCGCGGTGGTTGGCGCACTGGCGCTGATATCATTCTCCTGGGCTGCGGCGTAAACGCCTGAGCCGGGCGACAGGACGAGTGGCGCTGTGTGGCGCGGTGGTTGGCGCACTGGCGCTGATATCATTCTCCTGGGCTGCGGCGTAAACGCCTGAGCCGGGCGACAGGACGAGTGGCGCTGTGTGGCGCGGTGGTTGGCGCACTGGCGCTGATATCATTCTCCCGGGCTGCGGCGTAAACGCCTTGCCCGGGTGACGGGACAGCAAATTCGTGGCCCGGCTCAGCGTAGCGCAAGCCGGGATGTATAGCGTTTACTTGATATAGGTAAAGGCGGTGGTCACGCGCGACACGCCGCTCACCCGGCTGGCGATATCCGCCGCCGCACGACCTTCACGGTCGGTGACCAGACCCATCAGGAACACTTCGCCGTTTTCGGTTGTCACTTTCACGTTGGAGGATTTCACCTGGTCGGTAGCGAGCAGTTGGGAACGGACTTTAGTGGTGATCCAGGTATCCGAAGAAGCGGTACCTAAACCAATCGGCTGGCCCTGACGTACTTCGTTAAATACTTCCGTTGTACCTTCGACGCCCATCGCAATTTGTTTCGCGCGAGCGGAGAGATCTGCCACCGGAGACTGGCCGGTCAGCAGGACTTTACCCTGATAGGCGGTGACGTTAATCCGAGCCTGTTTCTTAATTTGCTCGTCTTTCGACAGCGCGCTGTTGACGCGCAGTTCCAGCGTACTGTCATCAACCTGAGTACCCACCGTACGCGGGTCCGTGGCGGCTTTAGTGCCGACAGCGGCCGTTCCGACTACCGCTGCCGCAACGCATCCTTGTAGCAGTAGTGCAGAAAGAATGATGGCGAGGGGCGAGAGAGCCTTCATGTGTTCTCCTTAATCGTCCTGGTGTGGAAAAAGCGTGTTATCAATCAAATCGCACAGGCAGTTAACGGTGAGCATATGCATTTCCTGAATTCGCGCGCTGCGATGAGACGGAATGCGTATTTCGACATCCTGCTGGCCCAGCAGGCCAGCCAGTTCACCGCCATCGTAGCCGGTGAGTGCGACGATGGTCATATCGCGGGTGACGGCAGCTTCAACGGCTTTCACGATGTCCCGACTATTGCCGCGCGTGGAAATAGCCAGCAGAACATCACCTGCGTGGCCTAACGCGCGAACCTGCTTGGCGTAAATTTCGTCATGCAGGCGATCGTTGGCAATTGCGGTTAAGACCACATTATCGGTATTTAGTGCAATGGCAGGTAAACCAGGACGCTCTGTTTCAAAACGATTAATCATGCTGGCAGCAAAATGCTGTGCGTTGGCGGCAGAGGTGCCATTGCCACAACAGAGGATTTTGTTGCCATTGAGTAACGACTGTACCAGGGTCAAGGCCGCACGGGAGATGGCATCCGGGAGAGCTTCCGCTGCTGCAATTTGGGTTTGAATGCTTTCAGTGAAGCAGGCTTTAATTCTATCGAGCACGGGATCCCTTAATTCATTTACGCTATTCGCCAAAGGCGTTTTTCAGCCATTGGATGTCGTTTCCGGTGAAGGCTACCACATCGAAACGGCAATCCACAGTGTCAAAGCTCCCATTCTGCCGGGAGAGCCACAGGCGAGCAGCCTGGAGGAGTCTTTGTTGTTTTTTTTGCGTGACGCTGGAGGCGGCATCTCCGTAGTTTGCGCTGCGCCGATAGCGCACCTCGACGAAAACGGTTACCGCGCCATCGCGCATGATGAGGTCAATTTCACCGCCCCGCTCACGAGCGTTAGCGGCGATAAAACGGAGCCCCTGGCTTTCCAGCCACCGGCGAGCCTGGTTTTCCCAGGCATCTCCGGTCTGTTTGGTTAGTTGGCTGCGACGATCTGTCCGTGTTGGTACTTGAGCCATGACAATTTCCTGTTGATCACGCAGTCCTGGGTGGCCGTCAGATCGCCGGTGTTACCGTTCAGCTCGAAGCCCGGCGTCTGGCGCATTTGGGCGAAATGGTTAGCCAGCGACCAGGCGTCTGCCCCCATCGCATACAGGCGAGCCAGCGAGTAATCGTTGCGCACGGCGGAGAGCGCCTGCTGCATCAGCATCGGGTTGCTGCCGGCCAGCATCGGGATCTCACTATACTGCAAACCTTCCATCTCTAGGCGGAAATCCGGACCGGAAGTCCCCTGGGCGCTGCGGGAACTGGCGTACAGGGTGACATTGCTTTGGCTGCCATTGCGCAGGGCGATCATCGGTTTGATATAGGCAATCTGTTCCGGCGTCGCCAGGATCCAGGCGGCATCGACACCACCGGTACTGCTGACCTGGACATCCTGTGGGTTGCTGAGGGGGCTGTCAGACGCTGACGGCAGCGTAGAAACTGGCGTTCCGCTCAGAGAGATACCGCTGTTGACGCTGGATTTCAGCTCGGAAGCTGAACCAACGCGCTGCTGCAGGACGGTTCCCCCACCCAGTTTTAACCACTCGTTGGCAAAGGCGTTCACCACGCGATCGCCGAGCGCGCCGCGAGGCACCAGCAGCAGCGGCGTTTGTTTGCCCTGATCGTGAATATGGCGCGCCGCGTCGCGGGCTTCATCTTCCGGGGAGAGGGCGAAATAGCAAATATTGGCGCGGTTTTCGACTTTCTCCGGCTGGTTCAGTGCCAGCACGTTGAGCGAGGTATTGCTCTTGATGACATCCTCGACGTTATCTTTGAGCAGCGGACCGACGACGAGGGTGGCGCCATCCTGCTGTACCTGCGCGAGCAGCTGACTCATTGGTTGCGTCGTGGTGTCGTAAATTTTCAGTTCAGCTGCCGGATTAGCCGGGGTCGTGGCAACCGGCTGGGCGGTGGCCGTGGGGGGAGCGGTCGTCGCGGTGGCGGCTTGAGAGGCGCTCGGCGTCGTCACCGGAGCCGGAGCCCGATCGGCTGCTGGCGCCTGCACAGGAACCTGCGCGGTATTGGCCGAGGTCAGGTCGCCCACTTCTGCCTGCGAAGGGCTCACGACGTCGCTACTGGCGACATTTGCGGCCTGCGCAACCTGGGCTGGAACGGCGCTTCCGGCGACGGTCGGCGCGCCATTTTTCGCCGCTTCAAAGCCCTGCTGGATGGTACGGCCAAAGACGGCGGCCTGGCCATTGAGCGGCAGCAGGAGCGCGATCTTATTGGTTGAGGCCGGTTGATAATTTTGCATATTCATCAGCGCTGTTGGCAGCATTTTCGCGCCAGGGTTCTGCGGATAGCGGGTTTGCCAGTCTTTCACACCGGCTTTGAGCATGGTGGGATCGTTGCGGTTGTCAAACCACATGTGTTGCAGATCCAGCCACCCCTGCAGGACGTTTTCATCGGCATTGATGACCAGCGCGTTAGCCTGGTCCTGGGTCATTGCGGTGAGCGCTTTCCAGGTTGCGTCAATATTCTGCTGCTGTTGTTTCGGCTGACTTAGCAGCGTCTGCCGGGCGATAAGGGCACGCAGCAGCGTAATTGACGGGTGGCCCTGGCTGGCATCAATTTGTGCCTGCCAGTATCGCGGCCGCTGATTGGGCTCAAAACTGGCAGGATCGAGCTTAGCCAGCAGTGCCTGAGCGCCCTGGAAATCGTTCTGCGCCAACTTCACTTCGACGGCCAGCAGAGATTGTTCGCGGGCCTGGGTACTGTTGAGATTAGACGGTAGCTGGTTGAACAGGTCGATGGCCTGCTGTTTTTTGCCTTCCTGTAACAGTGCACGAATGGCGAGTAATTGCCAGTTGGTCTTGCTATCATTCGAGCTTTGCTGCATTTGCTGTAGGTAGTAACTGGAATCTGCCTGTGCCGTACCCTGTAAAAACGCCGTGCTTTGATCCGGGGTATGGGTGCCGCAGCCAGCAAAGATCAAAGCAGCCAGCAGTACGGGCAGACAACGCGCGGGTTTAGAACGAAGAAATGTTGACGGTACCATATGTATCCAGTGATATTTTTTTGGCTCAATGCTCAATATTAATTCGGCAATACGGACGAGACAATGAAACAACACGAATCAGCAGATAATTCTCAGGGGCAGCTCTATATTGTGCCCACTCCGATCGGAAATCTGTCTGATATCACGCAGCGTGCCCTGGAAGTTCTACAAGCCGTTGATTTAGTTGCTGCGGAAGATACCCGCCACACCGGTTTGCTGCTCCAGCATTTTGCGATTAACGCCCGTTTATTTGCGCTGCACGATCATAATGAACAGCAAAAAGCTGAAACACTTCTGGCGAAATTAAAAGACGGACAGAACATTGCGCTGGTTTCTGACGCCGGGACACCGCTGATCAACGATCCTGGTTATCATCTGGTGCGGGCCTGTCGCGAAGCGAATATTCGTGTGGTGCCCCTTCCGGGGCCCTGTGCCGCTATTGCGGCACTCAGCGCGGCAGGCCTGCCTTCCGATCGTTTCTGCTACGAAGGGTTCCTGCCGGCAAAATCAAAAGGGCGCCGCGATACGCTGAAGGCGTTGGAAGAAGAGACGCGTACACTGATCTTTTACGAATCAACCCACCGTCTGCTGGAAAGCCTGGAAGATATCTGCGCGGTGCTGGGAGAGACCCGCTATGTGGTGCTGGCGCGTGAGCTGACCAAAACCTGGGAGTCTATTCACGGTGCGCCCATTGGCGAGCTGCTGGCGTGGGTGAAAGAGGATGAGAACCGGCGTAAAGGCGAGATGGTACTGATCGTCGAAGGGTTTAAAGCGCAGGAAGAAGCCCTGCCCGCAGACGCACTGCGTACGCTGGCCCTGCTGCAGGCGGAACTGCCACTGAAAAAAGCTGCTGCCCTGGCCGCGGAAATACACGGCGTGAAAAAAAATGCGCTGTATAAATATGCCCTGGAGCAGCAGGGATAAGAGACAGGCCCGGGAACTCCGGGCCATTGATCTTATTGGATCGGCGTAGCTTCAAAAACCAGCGTTTGCAGCGGCTGTAGCGTAATCACCACGGCGTCCTGATATTGCTCCGGAACCGTTGGGTTACTGCCGTAGCGAGCGGTCAGGGTGAACCGGGTTGCTTCGCCTTGAGGAATTTCAAAGTCTTTGGTCAGGTTCAGGTAGTAACTTTGCGCTTTATCCGCAGGGTTACGCAGCCCCAGTATCGCCTTGTCTTTGCTCCAGGATGCCCAGCCATATACCTCAAGCGCCGTCGGATCGCCGCCGACCCAGTGTGTATCCACCAGTACGCGGGCATTCTCACGCGACCATTTTGCCGCCTCTGCCAGAACGTCCCACTTGGCTTTGTTCAACATGGACGGCGTGATGTAAAGCTCTTGTAGCTGGGTTCCCGTGGCGAAATAGCTCCACACCTGATCGGCAAAATCGCTGTCGGTCTGCACTTTTTCCAGTCCGTAATAGGCATTCTCTGCACTGACAATGCCATGATACATCAAGGAATTAAGCGGGAATAACGGCCCCTTACGCACGATCGAGCGCCAGGTTTCCGCGTCGCGATAGGTCATCCACTGCTGTACCGGCGTTCCGGGACCGTACAGATTGATATCATCGCCCTGACGCCAGATTGAATCAGCGTAGAACAGCCACGACGGGCTGGCATCGGTGCCGGTCGTCAGGTTGATAAACAGGTTCGGGTTGGCGCTACGCATGTTGTGCAGCAGGGCGATGGAGGCATCGAAATCGGAAGCAAACGGGCTACCCTGAATATGCGAGTTGGCGTTGCCCATGCCGTCCAGTTTGAAGGAGGTGATGTGTTCGTCCTTAATCAGACGGGCGATCTGTTCATTGAAGTTCTTGAAATAACGAGGCCCGGAGAGCGCAAATTTACCGTCGACCGTTTCAAAACCATACTCTTTGGCATGAGAGACGCGAATATCGCGCGGTTTATTGTAACCGCCCCACGGCGAGAGCCATAAACCAACCGAACTATGCAGGCTGTCCGCTTTCTCCCTGACCTTACTGAAACCCTGGCTGAATGCCGGGCCAAATAACCATCTGCCGGTACGATCGTCCCAGCCATCATCCAGCAGGAAAGCATCGAGAGGTACGCCGCGGCCGGTAATAAACGCCTTATCCCATTCATCCATACGCCCCAGCACGTCCTGCTCGGTGTAGGTGGTAAAGAAGCCGATGTCCATCCAGCTATTGTAGTGGAGGTAGGGTTTATAAGGGCGCGGGCGAACGGCATTGATAAACTGGTTAACGCTGCGGCGCAGCTGGCTGGTTTCTGCCACGGTGCCAAACCAGGTGGTATAGCTCACCGGCGTTTCTGGCTGGACGGGCGTTTTAAGTTCGACGTTGAGATGGGTGGTGCCTTCATAGGCATAAGTATTGACGACAGGCTTATTCGGCAACATGAAAAACGTATCGGCAATAATCGGCGAACTGTTAATTGCGCCATCCACGTAAGGCGCCTGCGCCTGCTTTTTGGTCGGGAAGAAGGTGATTTTCGCGACATTCTGCGCTTTACCCACGGCGGCAAGGGTGTAATCGATACTGGCGTACTTGCCTTTCAGCAAATTCAGCGTCATGGTCACGTTGAAATCAGGGTGAGCGTACTCCACCACCAGCGCATTCTCTTTTTTCTCAACGTGTCTGATTTTAAAGTCGGCCGCATGGATAACGGTCTCGTCCGGCAGCGTCAGAAAGAATGGCTCCTGAGGCGACAGCTGATGGCCGGAATGGGTATCTTTAACCACCACAGCCGAGCTGGCATCATCGAATGAGAAAGCCATACTGTCGTTATTCAGGGCATAGTTCGCCGCAAAGGCGCTTTGTGAAATAAACAGGGCGAGCAACGAAACATTGAGCGCTTTTTTCATGGGGCAGAGGTCCTTTGTTTTCGTTTTATCAGCGTTATCCTGTCGGGAATAACGCTGTGGGACAGAGGCGTATCATGACCGCCAGCGAAAGCGATCAGGCTTCAGCGGGGAGCAGTAGACGGCTGGCTGAGCCGCAGACGGTGATTTTGTGTCTGACCACCTCTTTCATGGCATCCATACCGACGCGCATGTAGTAGCGAGGATCGTTACCCTGCGGATTTTCGGCGAACCATTTTTTGACCGCCGCGGCGAAGGCGATTTTTAGCTCGGTGGCGACGTTGACTTTACATACCCCCAGCTCGATGGTGCGGCGGACGTAATCGTCAGGTACGTCGCTGGCGCCGTGCAGCACCAGCGGTACATCCACGACCTCACGGATTTCCGCCAGACGCTGGAAGTCGATTTTTGGCGTTTTGCTATAGAGCCCGTGGGCGGTGCCGATAGCCACCGCGAGGCTGTCAACACCGGTCAGTTCAACAAACCGTTTTGCCTCCTGCGGATCGGTCAGAAAAGCGCTTTCAGCATCAACGCTCATGTCATCTTCCACGCCGCCCAGGCGTCCGAGTTCTGCCTCTACGCTGCAATCACGGGCATGGCAAAAATCCACGACCGATTTCACCAGCCGGACATTCTCAGTAAACGGGAAATGGCTGCCATCGATCATGGCGCTACGGACGCCGGCATTCACTTTACGGGTAATATCTTCCAGCGATTCATGATGATCGAGGTGCAGCGCCAGCGGCATGTCGTAGGTGGTGGAGTAAGCGCTGCATAGTGCATAGATCTCCTCCAGCGCGATGTGCTTAAACGTGCCCGGCGTCCCTGCGAGGATCACCGGCGATCGCATTTCATTGCAGACTTCGAGGATCGCCTGGATCGTCTCGGCGTTATGAATGTTGAATGCCGGGACCGCATAGCCTTTTGCCTGGGCGTCCAGCAGGAGATATTTTGTTGAAATAATACTCATGATGCGTTCCTCTCAAGCATTCCAGGGGTGAATGACGACACCTTGCACCACGCGGTTAACCGTACCGCTGGCGGAAGGGGTATCCGGCGTATTGCCAACGCGGATAGATTGTGCGAGCGCAAATGTCTGGGCGTACATCAGAAAGCAGAACGCCTGCTCAACATCGCTGAAGACGCGGGAAGCCGACGGTAAAAGGATGTGTGGGCCGGCTTTGACAGCGGCAGCGCTTTCGGCGGCTATCGCCACCACGCGCATGGCCTGGTTGTCACGACGCAGTTCGGCCAGTAGATCGAGATCGTACTGACGGGTATAGGGATGGCTGGACACCATCACCACCACCAGCGTTTCACTATCCACCAGCGATTTAGGGCCGTGGCGGAAGCCGACCGGAGAGTCATAAAATGCCGCCAGTTTGCCGGCGGTCAGCTCCAGGACCTTGAGGGCCGATTCACGCGCCGCGCCCTGTAATCCGCCGCTGCCAAGATAGACGATCCGTTTCCACGGCTCATCACCAAATACACCATCGCTAAAATCACCCAGCGACGTGAGGATCGTTTGGCAACGATCCGCCACGTCACGGAAGGTTTTGCTGTTGATCTTCTCCGGTGCGAATACCGCAAGGCAGCTTGCCATCATGGTGGTGATACTGCTGGTCATTGCGAAGCCGCGGTCGTGTGTTTCTGCCGGCATCAATAGCGCAAAGGCGTTATCGCTGTTCACCGCATTTTGGTACAGGTTGCCGGCTTCATTACAGGTAATCGACAGGTGGTAGCATTCCGGTACGAACTGATTGGCCAGCTCAACGGCGGCGACGCTCTCCGGGCTATTGCCGGAGCGGGCGAAGGAGACCAGCAGCAGCGGATGCGCGGCGTTAAAGTAGTCCATGGGGTTGCTGACCAGGTCAGTGGTCGGGATCGCGCTGATATTTTTTCCGCTCTGGCGCGACAGCCAGGGCGCGATGATCTCGCCGATAAAGGCAGAAGTGCCAGCACCAGTCAGGATAATCCGCAGATCGTTTTTGCGCAGCAGCGGGGCGAGGAAGCTGTCGATCGTTGCACGATTATTGTCGATGTTGTTGAGTGAGCGAAGCCAACAGGAGGGCTGTTGACGAATCTCTGCTTCAGTCCAGGTGCCAGTCGAGGCAAAGGCGGCGGTATAGGTTTCAGGCATAACTCAGTCCTTAGTCGTGTGAATTCCACATCAGACGCTGGCAAAAATGTCGCTATCTTTCGTTTCGTTTCACTTATTCATGTGATCAGTTAGATAAAATCTATAGGAAATAAATCGAAAGTTCAATGAAAGCAGTTGGAAATAAAACGAAAACTATGACCTTTAAGAGAATTTTGTTTTTAACATTATGATAAATAATGTTTTATTTAATTTTATTATCTGTTTTTCGCTATTTCAGAAAGAAAAGGAAAGGCCTTTCGGCACCAGGTCGAAGGCCAATGTGATGCATAACGAAAGGATTAAAGAGGGAGAGCCTGTCCCTGAACCCAGATCTTTTGCAGATGCAGGTTGTCGTCCAGCGCAATAACGTTCGCGCACTTTCCCGTCCGCAGCGATCCCAGCCGATCGTCGATACCCAACAGACGAGCAGGGTGGAGCGATGCCATATGAATGGCCTCTTCTGGCGCGGCCCCTGCTTGTTCAACCATGTTGCGAACGGCGGCATCAAGAGAGAGCGTGCTGCCCGCGAGGCCACCGGCAGCGGTACGTACGATGCCCTTACGCATTTCTACCTCTTCGCCGCACAGCGAATAGTGGCCATCCGGCATGCCGGCTGCCCGCATCGCATCGGTGATCAGGACCAGCCTCTCTTTGGCGCAGCGGCAACACAATTGCATGGCGGCAGGGTGGACATGATGGCCATCGGCGATAAGTTCCAGCCATGCGTGCCGGCTGGTTAACCCGGCACCGACCATCCCAGGCTCCCGATGATGTAATCCGCTCATGCCGTTGTAGCAATGCACCAGCCCATCGGCGCCTGCGGTAAGTGCCGCTTGGGTCTGCGCATAGGTAGCGGCGCTATGGCCCAGCATGACGCGGATACCCTGCTGTTTAAGATGGCGAATCGCCCGTATGGCATCCGCTTTTTCCGGCGCCAGGGCCACGACCCGCAGCGTTTGCCGGGAGCGAGCAATCAACGTATCCAGCTCGGCGATATCCAATTCACGGAACAACTCAGGGGGATGGGCGCCTTTATTCTCTGGCGTGAAATAGGGGCCTTCAAGATAGCTCCCCAGTACCAGGGCGCCGGGGCCGCCGGAAAGCGTGCGCCGGGCTATACGTTCCAGCGCACGGTGGATGGCCTGCAACGGCGCGGTGACGGTGGTGGGGAGCCAGGCTCCCACTCCCTCGCGAATTTTATACATCGCCAGCCTGTCGAGTGCTTCCGCTGCCTCGTCCATCACATCCATGCCCGCGCCGCCGTGAACATGCGTATCGATGTAGGCCGGGCAAAGCAGATCGGCATCGCGAGCGGTGACGCCAACCGGGATGGGCTCGATGGCGGTGATTACGCCCGCGTCCATACGAAGCTGATGATCGGCAAGCCAGCCCTGCTCGGTTAGCAAGCGTCTGGCACGCAGAATGTGCGTCATATTCCTTCCTCAACCGGTTTTTCTTCGCGACAGCGCGCCAGTTCATCGACCAGACTGGTTAACCCGCGATGCCCGCATTCCAGCGCCTGCAGGCGAAACGCCTCGCTGTTCAGCCCTTCTCGTTCCAGCACCATTTCAAGCAGTAGCTGCAAATTCGTGCCGGTAATCACCTCGCGCCCGGGTTTTTGCATTGCCAGCGTCGAGGCTACGCGAAAGGGGGTTCCCCCCAGGAGATCGGTCAGAAAAACGATATCGTTCTGCGCATCCAGTGCGTTGACTGCCTGCTCAAGCTGCGCCGTCAGCAGGGACGTGGTTGAGGTTTCTGGAAAGTCGATAGCAATAAACTGCGATTGTTCACCCAGAATTTGCTTCATCGCCATTTCCATACCGCTGGCAAAGCCGCCATGCCCCGTCAAAATAATGCCTAACATCGAATACCTCTTTGTCTTTACAGGAAATGGCAGAATTTACCCACAACGCCCAGCACAACGGTGAGCGCGATAAGGCGCAACGGGCTCCAGCCGCGGCGCACCAGCCAAAACATGGTCAGGGTATAAACCAGCGGCAGAAACGCCGGCATCAGTTTATCGATGACATCGGTTTGCAGTTTCACCACCGCATCACCCGCGGTGATCTCCAGCGTGGTGCTGAGGCGGACATAGGTGGCCACCAGCGCGCCAATGACCGTCATGCCAACAATCGACGCCGCGTGTCCGACTTTTTTGGTATTGGCTTTAATCAAAGGGATCGCCGCCACCCCCATACGATACGCGTAGTGCGCAAGACCAAAGCGCAATCCGAGATGGACCACGTTAAACAGCACAATAAACACCACCGCGCCGAGGATAGAGCCTTGTAGCGCGAGGCTGGCCCCAATCCCGCCGCAAATGGGCAGTAGCGTCAGCCAGAACATTGCATCGCCAATCCCACCGAGCGGGGCGCCTACGGCGATTTTGGTGCTCTGAATGCTGTTGACATCCTGCTTGGAGCGTTCCATGGCGAGAATGATGCCGATAACAAATGTCACCAGGAAAGGGTGGGTGTTGAAGAACCCCATATGCCCTTTCATGGCTCGCGCCAGGTCGCGTTGATTGGTATGGATCTTTTTCAACGCCGGCAGCAGACCGTACAGCCAGCCTGAAGCCTGCATACGTTCATAGTTGAACGAGGCCTGCAAAAGCATGGAGCGCCAGGCGACGCGGTTAATGTCTTTTTTCGTCAGCTCCGCACCGAGACTCTGGTCTTCGTAGACGTTTTCATTCACGCCGGAAAGCAGCGTCTCTTCAGGGGCGGAGACGCCTGGCAGAGTGGTTTGATTAGATGCCATCTTCGAATTCCTCTTTCTGTGCCGCAGATGCAGTCGGTTCAGGAGATTTACGCAGCAGGTCTATTAGCGCCATTGCCAGCGCCGCGGCGGCAATGGCCAGCACCGGTAGCTTCAGCCAGGCTGCGGCGACAAAACCGATGATAAAATAGGGGATATAGACGTTTTTCATCATGATTTTCAGCAGCACGGCGAAGCCGATAGCAGGCATAATGCCGCCAGCCACCCCGAGACCGTCGATCAGGCGCTCAGGCAGGACATCAATGGCCGTTTTCGCATGTTCCGCGCCGAAATAGATCGGCAGAAAAGCACAGAGAAAATAGAAAACCCCCAGCGCCAGCAGCGCCAGATAGTTCACCCGTTCAATACCGCGGGTATCGGCATTCGCTGCCATACGGTCGCAGCGGGACATCACGCCTGACATCACCGAGAACAGGAAGGTGATCCCCATTTGTACTGCGACGGCGAAGGGCACGGCGACACCGACGGCAACGTCAGGTTTCACGCCGGTGGTAATGGCAAAGGTGGTGCCGACGATGGTGCCGATAATCACGTTTGGCGGCTGAGCACCGGCCAGCGGGGCCAGCCCCATCCAGACCAGTTCCAGCGTACCGCCGGTTAAAATACCGGTATGCAGATCGCCGAGAATCAGGCCAACCAGCGGGCCGAGCACCACCGGGCGATGCATGTGTGTTAAGCCATTGAACATATCCAGGCCCGCAATAAAGGCCAGAATGCCCAACGCAGATGCCTGCAACAGACTGATTTCCATTATGAATCCCTCAGAGTAGTTTAAAGAGATCCAAAGCGGGTTCTGTCGGAACGCCCTGAACAAAGCATTCCACCCCGGCGGCCTTCAGGCCGTTAAACGCCGCAATATCGTCAGCGTCTACAGAAACCGTTTTGGCAATGTGTTGTTTGCCATTGGCGTAGTGCATATTGCCTACGTTGATACGTGTGACGGGAACGCCGCCTTCGACCAGGCGTAAGAAATCTGCTGGTGTTTTGCAGACCAGCAGAATCTTTTGTCGATCGGCGGCGCGGTGGATATTGTCGATAACCTTTTGCAGTGACCAGAAGCGTACGGCGATCCCTTCCGCCAGGACCATTTCCATCAGGTTCTGTTGTACCGGGTCTTCAGCAACCTCATCATTGGCCACCAGTACCAGGTTCGCTCCGGCAAATCCGACCCATTGGACACCTACCTGGCCGTGGATCAAACGTTCATCAATACGGCTTAAGACAATGTTTGGCATCGCGTTTTCCTCTTCGTTGTTATGCGTTATGGGACGTCATGCCCACACAGGCGGCGTGGTACTGCTGCAGTATGTCCTGAATGTGATCGAGGATGAGTTCTCGCGGCTCCGCCTTGAGATCGCCCTCGCGAACTTTGATGTACTGCAGCGGCATATACTGACTGAGGAGCGGCAGCGGGAGCGGCCAGTCCGCGAGATTACGCACCAGGCGGGCAAACGCCTCATCGATTTGCCGATCCGGCCAGTAGTAGCGCACGCGGTCTGAATAGCTATAGCCTCGCGCCAGACGCCGCGCATGACCATCGCCGTGATAGTGGTTTTGCCAGTATTCCGGGCGATCGAGCATCACGTTTTCCAGCACCTGACGCAGTCCGGAGCAGGCCTTCTCAGGCAGCAGTTCTTCCTCGATTGCCGCCAGTGAGAACAGCGCTTCACGCAGGGCGAAGGTGAGCGCCGGGCCAACCTTCAAAATAGCAAAGTGATCTTTAACCAGCTGCCGCAGCGCCTGCGGCGTCTGGTAATCGGTCGAGTGGGCTTCAAAGACCAGCGCGTCATAGTCTTCAACCATGGCGCTAAGCGCTTTGGCTCGCAGGGGTTGATAGTCGATGATATGCGTGTGATCGAATTCGACGCCGGGCTGGACCACTAATCCGATGATACGTGGCCAGATGTGGGTCAGCTCGCGTAGCTCAAAGGCATGTCGATGTGCTTCCAGCGTCGCACGCGCGGCATCAGGTGTTGTGACCTGTAGTTCGGTCAGGGTTTCATGGGCCCCGCCTGGGACGGGGACTTCGGTGCCGATGACGTAGACCAGGTCAGATTCGCCAAAACGTTCGCGACAGGTCTCTTCCGCCACCTGAGCCAGCCGCGCGGCGCGTTCGGCGACGATGTCATCGGTTAGCGGTAGCGGATCGCCTTCGCAGGACATACTGCAATCGAGGTGGATCTTTTTAAAACCGGCGGCGACGTAGCTTTTTATTAAATCATCGGCATTCGCCATCGCCTGGGCGGCAGGCAGGGTTTGCCAGCGGTTGGGCCCAAGATGATCGCCGCCGAGGATTAGCTGTGATTGAGGAAAATCGAGCGAATCGGCGAGCTGGTGGACAAAGCCGCGGAAATCAGCCGGCGTCATGCCGGTATAACCGCCAAACTGATCGACCTGATTGGATGTGGCTTCAATCAGTAGCGGGGTCTGCTGCGCCCGGGCGTAACGAATGGCGGCCTCAAGTACCAGTGGATGGGCGGAACAGACGGCATAAATACCGTTGTCCCCATCTTGTTTATGCTGCGCCACCATTTTTGTCAGATGTTTCACTTTCCTCTCCATTTCGGATGGTAATGAGATTAATCTTTCGTTTTGTTTCATTTAATACTGCATCATGGTGGTGTAAAAATAAAACGAAAGGTAATGGTTTTCCGATCTGTTTCACAAAAGAAACATAATGAAAGGTTTCAGCGAGGGGCGTTGCGCTTCCCCCTGGCGTTGTGGGGCTTGCTTTCCGCTAAAAGAAAGGTGTTAATAGGGTAATCGAAATGAAACGAAAGATTTGATGAAAGGAATACTTATGAGCGGCAGCGACTCTTCTGCAGATAAGCGTACCAGCGGCACCAGTGAAAGGCGGGAGCAGATTATCCAGCGCTTACGGCAGCAGGGAAGCGTGCAGGTGAACGATCTTTCCCTTTTATACGGCGTCTCGACGGTCACCATTCGCAACGATCTGGCCTTCCTTGAAAAACAGGGGATTGCGGTTCGCGCCTACGGTGGCGCGCTGATCTGCGATGGGACCATGCCGGCTCCCGAACCGTCGGTGGAAGATAAAAGTTCGCTCAATACCGCAGTGAAGCGCAGCATTGCGCGGACGGCGGTAGAACTGATTCAGCCGGGGCATCGCATTATTCTCGACTCCGGGACCACCACCTATGAAATCGCCCGCATGCTGCATCAGCATACGGACATTATTGCGATGACCAACGGGATGAATGTGGCGAATGCGCTACTGGCTGCCGAAGGGGTAGAACTGTTAATGACCGGCGGACATCTGCGCCGTCAGTCGCAGTCGTTTTATGGCGATCAGGCCGAACAGTCTTTGCTGAATTACCACTTCGATATGCTTTTTCTTGGCGTCGACGCCATCGACCTCGATCGCGGTGTGAGCACCCACAATGAAGATGAAGCCCGCCTGAACCGGCGGATGTGTGAAGTGGCGGAACGCATTATTGTCGTTACCGATTCCACCAAATTTAATCGTTCGAGCCTGCATAAGATCATCGATACGCAACGCATTGATATGATTATTGTCGATGAAGGGATTCCGACGGAAAGCCTGGAAGGGCTGCGTAAGTGCGGGATTGATGTGCGGCTGGTGAAGCGCCAGGAGGCGGCATAGACCCCCTTCCTGAGGGAAGAGAGTCTGCGGTCAGGCGGCTGGTGTCGCGCCGCCCGACGGGCAATCAGGTCACCGGTGCCGGATTAAAGACCGCCAGCTGATTATGCAGGCCCCATCGATCGGAGAAGGTTTGTTTGCGACCACTGGCGACATCAAGAATAAAGCCGAACAGCTTTTGACCAACTTCTTCAATCGTTTCCTCGCCGGTGGCGATAGTCCCGGCGTTGATATCCATTAAGTCATACCAGCGGTTTGCCAGTTCGGTACGGGTTGCCATCTTGATGACCGGCACGGCGGCCAGGCCATACGGCGTGCCGCGCCCGGTTGTAAACACCTGAACCGTGATCCCTGAAGCAACCTGTTGAGTGCCGCAGACAAAGTCGCTGGCCGGGGTAGCCGCGAAGATCAGGCCGCGTTTGGTTGGGCGCTGGCCCGGAGAGAGGACCTCGGTAATCGCGCTCTTGCCGGATTTCGCTATCGAACCCAGCGCCTTTTCCACCACGTTTGCCAGGCCACCCTTCTTATTACCGGGGGAAGGGTTGGCGCTGCGATCGGTTTGCCCTGAATCGAGATAGTTATCGTACCAGGCCATCTCTTCGAGCAGACGCTTACCCACCTCTTCGTTGATGGCCCGCGGCGTCAGTAGATGGATAGCATCACGAACTTCAGTGACCTCAGAGAACATGACGGTTGCGCCGCAGCGGACCAGCAGGTCGGAGGCATAGCCGACCGCCGGGTTGGCGGTTACCCCGGAAAAGGCATCGCTGCCGCCGCACTGCATGCCTACGACCAGTTCAGAGGCTGGACAGGTTTCACGCTGGCGGACATTCAGTTTTGCCAGATGCCGTTCCGCTACCTGCAAAATATCGTCAACCATTGACTGGAACCCGACATGTTGTTCATCCTGCAGGCGGATGATACTGGTGCTGTCGACGGCGACGGGCTGGACATCTTCGGTGCCCTGAAGCAGGCGTTCCGGCTGGAGCTTTTCACAGCCGAGTCCTACCACCATGACTTCGCCGCCGAAATTGGGGTTCAGCGAGAGGTTATGGATTGTGCGAATGGGGATCACGGCGGCCGGGGCGTTGATCGCCACTCCGCAGCCATACAGATGGTTGAGACCGACCACGCCGTCGACATTCGGGTATTTCGGCAGCAGGTCTCGTTCAATAATTTTCACTACATAATCTACGACGCCCGCGACACAGTGCACGCTGGTGGTGATGCCGAGCAGGTTCCGGGTACCAACGCTGCCGTCGTCATTGCGATACCCTTCAAAGGTGTAGCCGGTCAGCGCAGGCAGAGGCTGCGGAACTTTGCTTGCCAGCGGTAGCGTATTCAGCGGCGGTGCCTTCGGGAGCTCGACCAGCGATTCGTCAATCCAGCTGCCCTGCGGGATGTCGCGCGTCGCGTAGCCAATGACTTCGCCATAGCGGAGGATTTCACCGTGTACGGGAATATCAACCAATGCTACTTTGTGACCTTGCGGGATATGTTCGATGAGCGTAAGCCCATCGGGAAAACGCGTTCCGGCTTTTAAACCGCGATCGTTAACAATAATCGCGACATTATCCGTTTCGTGTACTTTTATATAAAATGCCGTCGGCGATTCCCGTCTGATTTCAATGTCAGCCATTGTCCAGTCTTCTCCAGCAAGGTGCGAATAATAAAATAAAACGGCTATTCAGTTTCTGATGAGCGAATTTACTCGGCAAAGAATGTCAGGTGTTTTGCTTTAGATGTGTGATCCCAGTCACTCATTGTTGCGGGAGCAAATCCGCGGCAAAGAGAAATCAATGGAACTGTGCATCAGCGCCCACTGACTATGGCGTATGCACAATTTTAATGATTATTTATGCCATCTTATGGGGGTTTTGCACGGTGTTCTATAACCGTGAGCTGATTATACTGGGTCATGCTTGCTATGTACCGGATGAGTAAATGGGGGCTTCTGATATTGGTTTATAAATAATGAAGCGACACGCCAATAATAAATGAAGCAACATGCTCTGCTTCAACGCAGCGCTAATCTTTGTCGGGTGTTTGGCCTGATAGCAATGACTTACGATCTGTTTATTATCGGCGACATTCAACATATAGAACTGCAGAAATAATTAACGGTTAAGTGACAAGGTATAAGTGATGAATAACGATATCTTCCCCAACAAATTTAAGGCGGCTCTGGCGGCGCATCAGATTCAAATTGGCTGCTGGTCCGCCCTGGCCAGCCCCATCAGTACCGAAGTGTTAGGTCTGGCCGGTTTCGACTGGCTGGTGCTGGATGGCGAGCATGCGCCGAACGATATCTCAACCTTTATCCCCCAACTGATGTCGTTGAAAGGCAGCGTCAGCGCGCCGGTTGTGCGCGTACCGACTAACGAACCGGTAATCATTAAGCGTCTTCTGGATATTGGTTTCTACAACTTTCTCATCCCGTTCGTGGAAAGCGAAGAAGAAGCGATCAGCGCCGTTGCCGCCACGCGCTATCCGCCAGAAGGGATTCGCGGCGTTTCCGTGTCTCACCGCGCCAATATGTTTGGCACGGTGCCGGATTACTTCACGCAGTCGAACAAAAACATCACCATCCTGGTGCAAATCGAGAGCCAGCAGGGGGTGGACAACGTTGATGCGATTGCCGCTACGGCGGGCGTTGACGGTATTTTTGTCGGCCCAAGCGATCTGGCCGCCGCGCTGGGACATCTGGGCAACGCCTCTCACCCGCAGGTCCAGCAGGCTATCCAGCACATCTTTGCGAGCGCGAAAAAGCACGGCAAGCCGAGCGGCATTCTGGCGCCGGTAGACGCGGATGCGCGCCGCTATCTGGAATGGGGCGCGACCTTTGTCGCCGTTGGCAGCGATCTGGGCGTATTCCGCTCCGCCACACAGAAACTGGCTGATTCCTTTAAGAAATAGCCGTCACCGCAACAAGAGAGATAAAGAGATGACAATGAAAGTTGGTTTTATTGGTCTTGGCATCATGGGTAAACCCATGAGTAAAAACCTCCTCAACGCGGGTTACTCATTGGTGGTGACCGATCGTAATCCGCAAGCCATCGCAGAAGTGATTGCCGCAGGCGCTGAAACCGCCGCTTCGGCGAAAGCGATAGCCGAACAGTGTGAGGTGATCATCACCATGTTACCAAACTCCCCGCATGTGAAAGAGGTGGCGCTGGGCGACGGCGGCATTATCGAAGGGGCGAAGCCGGGCACCGTACTGATTGATATGAGCTCTATTGCACCGCTGGCGAGTCGCGAAATCAGCGATGCGCTAAAGGCGAAAGGTGTCAATATGCTGGATGCGCCGGTCAGCGGCGGCGAGCCGAAAGCCATTGACGGTACTTTGTCCGTCATGGTTGGCGGCGATAAAGCGATTTTTGACCAATATTATGACCTGCTGAAAGCGATGGCGGGCTCTGTCGTGCATACCGGTGATATCGGCGCGGGTAATGTGACCAAGCTGGCCAACCAGGTGATCGTGGCGCTGAATATTGCGGCCATGTCTGAAGCATTGACCCTGGCGACTAAAGCAGGCGTGAACCCGGATCTGGTGTATCAGGCAATTCGTGGCGGTCTGGCCGGCAGCACTGTGTTGGATGCCAAAGCGCCCATGGTGATGGATCGCAACTTTAAACCGGGCTTCCGTATCGATTTGCATATCAAAGATCTGGCGAATGCGCTGGATACCTCCCATGGTGTGGGCGCACAGCTGCCGCTGACTGCGGCGGTGATGGAGATGATGCAGGCGCTGCGCGCTGACGGTCTGGGTACCGCCGACCACAGCGCACTGGCGTGTTACTACGAAAAACTGGCGAAAGTGGAAGTCACTCGCTAACAAGAAGGGCGGATGACGCCCTGTCATTCTTGCCTTGCGCGGCACTGTCAGGCTAATAACTATGAAAATCGTAATCGCCCCAGACTCGTATAAAGAAAGCCTCTCGGCCACTGAGGTTGCCCAGGCTATAGAAAAAGGTTTTCGGGAGATTTTCCCCGATGCGCTGTACGTGAGGGTTCCTCTCGCCGATGGTGGAGAAGGTACCGTTGAGGCGATGATAGCCGCGACGCAGGGAACCAAAATGAGCGCCTGTGTGACGGGGCCGCTGGGGGGGCCGGTTGATGCCTGTTGGGGGCTTTCCGGGGATGGTCACACCGCATTTATTGAAATGGCGGCGGCCAGCGGGTTGGGGCTGGTGCCTCCCGCGCAGCGCAATCCGCTATTGACGACCTCACGCGGTACCGGTGAGCTGATTTTGCAGGCACTAGAACATGGGGCGAGAAATATCATTATTGGCATTGGCGGCAGTGCGACCAACGACGGTGGCGCGGGGATGGTGCAGGCGCTGGGGGCGCGGCTTCGCGACGCGAACGGTGTTGATATCGGTGACGGCGGCGGCAGTCTTGCCTGCCTGAATTCGATTGACCTGTCGGCGCTGGATGTTCGTTTGCAGGGATGTTCAATTCGCGTGGCCTGTGATGTCTCTAATCCACTGGTTGGCGAGACGGGCGCTTCGTGGATTTTCGGCCCGCAAAAAGGGGCGACGGAAGCGATGATCCTCGAGCTGGATCGTAATCTTGAGCACTATGCGGATGTGATTAAGCGAACTCTGCGCGTCGATGTCAAAGAGGTCGCCGGAGCCGGAGCCGCAGGTGGCATGGGCGCGGCGCTGATGGCGTTTCTGAATGCTGAATTACGTAGCGGTATCGAGATTGTGACCCAGGCGCTAAATCTGGAAGAGCATATTCTTGACTGTTCGCTGGTCGTGACCGGTGAAGGAAGGCTCGACAGTCAAAGCATTAGCGGTAAGGTGCCGGTCGGCGTCGCGAGCGTGGCGAAAAAATACCATAAGCCGGTGATTGGTATTGCCGGTAGCCTGACCCGTGATGTCGGCGTGGTACATCAGTACGGTATCGACGCGGTATTCAGCGTGCTGACCACGATCACGAGCCTGGAGGAGGCCTTCCGTGGTGCATCGGACAATATTTATCGCGCTTCACGGAATGTTGCTGCGACTTTGCAGGTTGGGATTGTGATGGAAGGATGACAACCGGCGGTAAACCTTTTATACTTCGCGCCGAAGCTGACCAGACAGTCGCCGCTTCGTCGTCGTCCTCTTTCGGGGGGAGACGGGCGGAGGGGAGGAAAGTCCGGGCTCCATAGGGCAGGGTGCCAGGTAACGCCTGGGGGGGAAACCCACGACCAGTGCAACAGAGAGCAAACCGCCGATGGCCCACGCAAGCGGGATCAGGTAAGGGTGAAAGGGTGCGGTAAGAGCGCACCGCGCGACTGGTAACAGTTCGCGGCACGGTAAACTCCACCCGGAGCAAGGCCAAATAGGGGTTCACAAGGTACGGCCCGTACTGAACCCGGGTAGGCTGCTTGAGCCAGTGAGCGATTGCTGGCCTAGATGAATGACTGTCCACGACAGAACCCGGCTTATCGGTCAGCTTCCTCATTCACCGAAAACCCCCGTCAGTAATGGCGGGGGTTTTTGCTTATTGCATAGAAATAAAAAAAGATGAATGACTGTCCACGACGCTATCCCTAAAGACAAAGCGGCTTAGCGGTGTCATTCTGCTGTTGTGGCCGCGGTTTCTCATTCCACGCCTGACACTCGGTTCCGGGTAGGCAGTTCGCTCCAGGATGGACTGTATGCACGAACCCCCCGTTCAGTCCGACCGCTGCGCCTTATCCGGTAACTATCGTCTTGAGTCCAACCCGGAAAGACACGACAAAACGCCACTGGCAGCAGCCATTGGTAACTGGGGATTAGTGGATTTAGATATTCTGAGACTTGAAGTGGTGGCCTGACTGCGGCTACACTGAAAGGACAGTTTTGGTATCTGCGCTCCACTTAAGCCAGTTACCTTCGGGATAAAGAGTTGGTAGCTCTGAATTCCGGCAAACGAACCACCGTTGGTAGCGGTGGTTTTTTTGTTTACAGAGCAAGAGATTACGCGCAGAAAACAAGGATCTCAAGAAGATCCTTCATATGGCTAGTATTCGGACTGAAATTCTTTCATCCAATGTGATAGTTCGTATCAATCTCAGGGAATCCATGACTTCCTTTTTTCATCCCCAGCCAACAGGCATCTTTATGTTTATGAGTCAGATACATATTTATTGCCACTAACCCCATTGTTATTGATTGAAACTTGTCGGTCCCATGGGCTTCATCTTCTCGCAATATTTTCCCTCCTGAAGATATTCGCACAGCTGTTACCCATACATAATCAATAACACCCTCATGATTTATCTCAACATTTATCGGTAACCACATCTCTACACTTAGAGATGCGCCCAGAGATTCTGAATAAACATCTCGCTCAAAAAAAGGTTTGCCTATCTTACTGAAATCTATGTTCATTTTTTTCACAGCTCATGAGATTGTAATATATAAGACCTGCAGAAATTTTGTTTTTCAATTCCTATATTAAATTGCTGCATTCGGCATGTTGATGAAGCTCTTGATGAATATCTAAGCAGTTTACTACAGAAAGCATTCCATTCATTCACGTTTACTGTTGGAACTGGTTTTTGTCTGTCAGGTGTATTTTCTGCGACTGTCATGCAATCTCTATAAAGCAACAATCTGTCCGGATTGGACATTTTACTTTCATCTAAACCATCTTTACTCATCTCTTTCGAAACCGAGGAAAAAGACTTAACCATCAGCAATATGAGTAAAAAATTTTTCATCTGTCGCGCTCCTGATTTTGGCCTGTTCCTGCATGAGAAACGTTCCGCAACACAGAAATCATCAAAATCGGTTCTGATCCGCCGGCTGACCGGATTGAACATAACAGTGCCTGGCCGCACCGCTCCGGACGGGGTCGGCGCAAATGCGGCATCAGTCCGGCAAAACCGGCAGTAAACCATCCCGCAAACTGCGCATTCTGCACCTGATAAATTTCGCCGCCATGCATAGCCATGCAGCCGGGTGAATGGCTCAGGCTTTCAGCACCCATCCTTGCTGAAAGCCCCGTTTTATCCGGTTTGTTACAGCGACGGCCCGTTGTACGTCCGCTGCCGCTGCGATCGTTCCAGCTCCAGTGCTTTCTGATGCTGCGCCGCGCGCTCCTGCTCCCGGTGCGCCTCAATGCCGTCCAGTCTCATGACAACCGGCGCAGCTGCTCGCTCAAACTCTGCACCTGCCTACTCAAGCCCGTAACGCGCTCGCTCAGCGCCGCGTTCTAGCGGTTAGCTTCAACTCGTTCAATGAGCAATACCCTTTTTCACTAGTCATCATCATACCCACCCAAGATACTTTCACCTCCGCCGCTCTGAAGCGGGACAATCACATCATCCATGAAGTCCTTTCTTTGATATTTCACAGACCGGATGAAAATCTACGAAATATTCATGCAACGAATATTTTGAAATTACGTTTTATTTTTATTGAAAATAACTTCCTTGGTGTGGGCGTTATTTGTACAATAGATTACGTATGAGGGAAAATTCACAACAAGCAGAGGGACTTATGCAGCAATACACTAATGAACTTACCGCCGAAATACTGGCAGCCTTTGACCAGTCACCAGTCACCAGTCACCAGTCACCAGTCACCAGTCACCATTCACAGCTGAGCAGCTCGCGGAAATGAACGAAGAAGCCCGTAGCCTGATCGCTGAAAGAAATGACTACAACCTCGCTCATCCAGTTACAGTCGCTTATCTGGTCGCTACAGAAGGCAGCTTAACCCGCGATGGAGGAACGGTTTTCAGTGAATACAACGGGCAGCAGATCGAAATTGAGGGCGGTGTACGGCTAAATGTTTCTCTTGTGGGTGATGAGGTTCGTTATCCGGATGGAGCCTCCGCGAAGATTAGCACCGGGGCAGGAAATACTTCTGGTGACTCCGTCGCTCTTGTTGGTAGTTCACTCGATAACGGCGACGAAATAATCAGTAGCCCTCAGGGAAGTGTCAGAAGGTCAGTCCGGGCCGGAGAATCCTTACCAGAAAACTTTCTGAAATAAGGCGGTCACTATGGCATCGGTAAACAGAGGCTGTACGGTTCACGGTAAAAATGTTGGGCTACACGGGGATAAAACCTCAACAGGCGCACAATGTATTGCCGCTCGCCCCGGTATGTCGGTCATGGGCAAGTTAAAACTCTACATTGGTGATAAGACCACACCTTGCCCGAAATGCGGGGAAGTAGGGGTAATTATTACCGGCGATCACCGACAAAAGAATGGCGAAGCTGTCGCCGTAGATGGTTCGGTCATTCACTGCGATTGCCCGATGGGCTCAAACTTCCTTATCGCCCCCGGAACGGTGCAGGTCAATGATCCTTTCGGTGTTTTAGAACCACCAGTAAATAAAGCCGCCGCCGCTGCGGCAGCGCTGAGTGCATTACCTGTCTTTGCAAAATCCTGTCTACGGGGGGAAGGTTGCACCGACGCAGGGACCGATCAGGAATCCGTTGATAATTTCGGTCATGCTGGCTATTACTGTGCAACTCCTCAAGCGGAACAACCAGAAGAAGAACCCGTTCAGCATGCACAGGCAGCAAAGAAACACAAACCAGCTGAACCAACACCACCACCAGAAGACAACCGCCCGTGGTATAAGCGCCTTTTCAGTTCCCCGGATACAACTAAAGCCGCTGTGACAGCAGGAACGGCAACAGCAAGAGCCGCGACAACTGCCGGGATTACGACAGGTGCGACGACTGAGGCCGGGTATGCGACATTGCAAAAAATCGGCGGGAACCTTACTGCCGCTGGTCGTTGGATTACGCCTAACCCCTCAACAGTTTTTCTATTCGGTATGTTCTACTCGCCAAAACTCAACAGCGGCGAGCAGGACTATATCGACAGGATGCGCCTTGAACAGGCAGCACAGAAAAAAGAAGATGTTCCAACCCGCGTGCGTTTTCGCTGGGAGGCTGACCAGTACGGCACCATGAGACCGAAAGGATTCCACGTCAGCGCCAGAGGCGGGCAGGATAAAGTTCCGGTGCGGATGCTTCAGAAGAACACCACTACGGGGAATTACGAATTCTGGGAAGATGGTGCAACTAAACCGATTATTGTCTGGACACCAGATGATCCTGGATATGCTTCACCTTCCAACACTGGCAAGCAGGATAACGTCTACATTCCGCCGAACGTGCTGGTTTACCCGGAAAGTGAAATCGACAGCCCGTGGTCAACGGAAACACCCGCACCGGGAGAACGCTCCTTCCGGGATTATATTCTTGTACATCCAGCCGGGATCTTTGACCCAGTTTATATCTATCTAAACGCGGCTCACAAATACCACACACCTCCAAAAGAAAATCCGCCGTTGCCGGCATTCCCTGATGCAAAAAAAGCACAGGCTAAAACCCCTGTGAAAGGTGGTGGGAAATTGCGAAATAGATGGAAAGATTCTGAGGGGAAAATTTATGAATGGGATTCACAGCATGGCACAGTCGAGGTGTATGATCGTTCTGGTCGCAATCACTTAGGCGAGTTCAATCATATTACTGGAGAGCAAACAAAACCTGCTAATCCAACCAGAAAGGTGGAGAAATAATGATAGTTTACACAATTGATGCTTACAGCAAGGTAGATGAAAATTTACTTTTTGAAATCAATATACCAGAAAAAAATGCCAATACATTAGCCGAAATTATGGGATTAAACGCTGAGGATAAAGCTGATTTCATGCATGGTATTGGTGTTTACAATATCAACAAAGAACAAGCCATTCTTTTGGAGGTATTGCTAGGTAGGACATTTTACTCCAGTGATCTTACCCTGCAACTTTCGGCTGGAGAAATTTGACACTTGGCTCAAAAAGCAAACCAGTCTAGCTGACCCAACCAGAAATGTAGAAAAGTGATGATAATCAATTCTGTGGAAGTACCGCTTCATGTTCAATGAATACACTGACCTGAAAAGTGCTCTTGGACTTTCCAGCCGTTCAATCACTCATCGGTGGAATGAAACAGGCGTTAGCGATATCGAAGGTTACGCGACACACATCGAGAAGCTGGCGAAATACGTCAAATGGATGGAAACAGCCGGGAAGATCGGCATTGGCCTTTCAGCATTGGATACCGCAGCGAAGATCACGGAAGCCTGCACTGTGGGGCGAGATTGTGCGAAAACGTCATTTACCTCCATTGGTGAGTTTTCCGGTAGCCTAATCGGTGGTGCGATAGCTGGAAAAATTGCGGGTACAGCCGCAGCAAATACCGTCTGTGCGATAGTGCTTGGCGCTGCAACCATAGAAGCCGCAGGTGCCGGAGCATTACTTTGTACGCTCGGCGTAAATGGCGCTATTGCATATGGGAGCGATAAAGCCACATCAGCGTTCGGTGGCTTCGTTGGTGAATCGCTATATGAGGTTACAAGCAATGACCATTAATGTTCTATTTAGCGCCAAGACAACAGTAATTATTGGAGCACTTGCTTTCGGCTTCGGTATAGCCAGTATCATAGCCTCAATTCTGAACAGGGATAGATTTAAAGAGATCTGCATCCTGTATAAAGAAAAATACGGTAGTTTGCCCGATGCTGTATTGCTGTTCGAGAACGTCAACACGCTTTATGTCAAAGTGGCATACAGCACAAAAGTGAGTTTTATATACGTGCCGCTGTTGTGGAATAAAAGCTCAATCCTGACCAAAAACGATGACAAGGACTTTATTCGTGGCCTACCAAAACGGCTTATTGGCCCGTTCTACGTGGAGATATACCTGGCGGTTGTCAGTCTGCTGTTTTTTATCATTGGTGTGTTACAAATGTTAGCAATTAGGCATGGCTGGGTGTGAAAGGAGCTTCACTCGGTGGCTTTGCTCTGAGACACAAAGTGAGATACAGTCTGCGACACAAGACAACCCCTGCGCCGTAGATACCTGACGTATGGTTGAACGGAGCCGGCTTATCAGTCAGCTTCAACTCATTCAAAAACGCCCTGCGCAGGATAAGCTAAGCAGGGCGTTTTGCTATTTCTGAAGGTGACCGTTCAGGCGGCGTTTTCTTCATCCTGAATCCGCATCTCGGCTTCTGAAACAATGGCTTCCAGTTCGCTGAGCATCTCTTCATAGCCAAAACTCATGGTCTGCGTTGGCTCCGTTAACAGCGGCTCGGGCGACGATACGGCTTTCTTTGCTTTCTTCTTATGCTTGCTCACTGACAGACTCCATGACTCCCGTTATTACACCGGTAAATCTATCAGTAAAGCGCGCAGCGGCGTGTCAGCAACGAGGGTAATGTTAGCTTCGTCACGAATAAACGCTCCGTCACCGCAGGTCAGGGCCTGTTTTTCTTCTTCATCGGCGACCGCATGCACCGTTCCATGGATCGATTGCAGGTAGGCGCGCGGCCCGTGGAGCCGGACATCAACCTGTTCGCCTTTGGCGAGATCGAGGTGGTGGATCCACACCTGCTGACGCAGCTGTAAACTGTTTTGCGCGCCGTCAGGCGACGCGAGCAGCTGTTGCCCGCTACCGGCGATAGCCATTTTCTGCACCAGCGGATTTTCTCGCTGCGAGCAGGCATCCAGCCACAGCTGCATCCGCGTCAGCGAACCGTCTTTACTCAGATTGTGCTCGCTGTAACTCACCCCTGGCTGAGTGGATATCAGCAGCGCTTCACCGGCCTTTGCCTGCACATGGTTGCCGTCACTGTCACGATATTCCGCTTCCCCTTCCAGAATCAGGTTCAGGATATCGACTTTCGGATAGGTACGCGGTTGAAACGACGCGCCGGGTGCCAGAACTTCCTGGTTGAGGACGCGCAAAGACGCGTAGCCTAACAGTTTAGGGTCAAAGTAGTGTCCAAAGGAAAAGGTGTAGCGGGCCTGCAGCCAGCCGAAATCTGCTTGTCCGCATTGTTTGGCTGTTCGGGTAGTAATCATTTTCTTGACCTCTCTTTACACTAAATCAATGGTAAAGGTATGGACGCTGTATTGTTAGCCAGATATTCTGCCCGGTATATTCAAATTTCCTGAATGAGAGTGCTATGGCCAGAGAGAGAGCATTAACGCTGGAAGCGTTACGCGTAATGGACGCTATCGACAGGCGCGGGAGCTTTGCTGCTGCGGCTGATGAACTCGGACGAGTGCCCTCAGCCCTCAGCTACACCATGCAAAAGCTGGAAGAGGAGCTGGATGTGGTGCTGTTTGACCGCTCAGGACACCGGACAAAATTCACCAACGTTGGGCGGATGTTACTAGAACGCGGGCGCGTGTTGCTGGAAGCGGCCGATAAACTCACCACCGATGCCGAAGCGCTTTCGCGCGGCTGGGAAACGCATTTGACCATCGTGACGGAAGCCCTGGTACCGACCCGGGGCTTCTTTCCGCTGATTGAGAAGCTGGCGACCAAATCGAATACCCAACTGTCGGTGCTTACCGAAGTGCTGGCTGGCGCGTGGGAGCGGTTGGAACAGGGGCGTGCGGATATTGTGGTCGCCCCGGACATGCATTTTCGTTCCTCATCGGAGATTAACTCCCGCAAACTCTATTCGGTACTGAGCGTCTATGTCGCTGCACCGGATCACCCCATTCACCAGGAGCCAGAGCCGCTTTCCGAGGTGACGCGGGTAAAATATCGTGGGGTGGCGGTGGCTGATACCGCCCGCGAGCGTCCGGTTCTGACGGTGCAATTGCTCGACAAACAGCCGCGCTTGACGGTCAGTACCATTGAAGATAAACGTCAGGCTCTGCTGGCGGGATTGGGGGTGGCGACGATGCCCTATCCGCTGGTCGAGAAAGACATCGCCGAAGGGCGCTTACGGGTTGTCAGCCCGGAATATACCAATGAAATCGACATCATTATGGCGTGGCGCCGCGACAGCATGGGCGAAGCGAAGTCATGGTGTCTGCGGGAGATCCCTAAGCTGTTTGCCGGGAAATAAATCCGCTATGCGCTCCTTCCGCGGGAGGAGCGCATCTTTCACGATGACAGGGGTTTGGGATCCGGCCCGAAACGGTTGTTGCCGGGCGTACCGTTCTGGCAATTGAAGAGCAGAATGATCAGCCAGCCAATAACCGGAATCAGCATCAGCAACAGCCACCACGCCGAGCGATCCGTATCGTGTAAACGGCGAAACTGCACCGCCCACCACGGTAAAAAGACCAACACGCCATAAATCGTCGTCAGGATGCCTTCACCTCCTGCGCGCTGCCATCCCAGCATTTTATCGATGATGCTTAGTACGCCGGTCAGGATGATGTTGACCAGAATAAACATCCAGTACTCTTTGCGGCGTGCGCGGCCGCCAAATCCAATATAGTTTCTCAGTACTTTTAAATACCAGTCCATTTTTACGCCTCGATTAACGGTCAATCACTTGTTTTTAAAGCGATCGCAATAAGAATAGACGTGAATAGCAGGCGGGTAAATATTCAGGATTTGAAAATATCGGGCGCCGGGAATGGCGCCCGTCAGGTTAGCGGAACAGAAGGTCCCGGCCGTGCGGCTCGCTGAGATCCTGATGAGGTCCGACGGAGATAATCCCGGTTGGGTTTATCATTTTATGGCTGCGATAGTAGTGGTTGCGGATGTGGGGAAAACTCACCGTCTCTGCAATGCCTGGTATCTGGTAAATATCGCGCAGGAAACCATACAGATTGGGGTAATCGCTGATCCGGTGTTTGTCGCACTTAAAGTGGGTCACGTAGACCGGGTCGAAACGCACGAGGGTAGTCCACAGACGAATATCGGCTTCGGTCAACTGGCTGCCTGTCAGATAGCGATGCTGGCCCAGAATCTGCTCCAGGCGCTCCAGCGAGGTAAACACGGCATCGACCGCTTCATCATAGGCCTGCTGGCTGGTGGCGAATCCGGCTTTATAGACGCCGTTATTGACGTTGTCGTAGATCCAACCGTTAAGTGCATCGATATCTTCGCGCAGCGCAGGCGGGTAGTAATCGCCGGCGGTGGCGCCCAGATCGTCAAAGGCAGTATTAAACATACGGATGATTTCAGCCGACTCATTACTGACAATCGTATGCTGCTTTTTATCCCACAGCACCGGCACCGTGACGCGTCCGGTATAGTGCGGATCGGCGTGCAGGTAGAGCTGATAGAGGAATTCATGTTGATACAGCGTATCGCCGGTCGCTTCGGGAAAATCGTCGGCGAAAGTCCAGCCGTTTTCCAGCATCAGGGGATGCACCACCGAGACGGAAATAAAAGGATCCAGGCCTTTGAGCTTGCGCAGAATTAAGGTGCGGTGCGCCCACGGACAGGCAAGGGAAACGTACAGGTGATAGCGATCTTTTTCTGCGGCAAAGCCGCCGTCGCCGGAAGGGCCCGGCGCGCCATCGGCGGTCAGCCAGTTGCGGAAGGCTGAAACGGAACGCTTGAAACGCCCTCCGGTGGCTTTGGTGTCGTACCAGGTATCGTGCCAGACGCCGTCGATTAATTGTCCCATTTTTTCCTCCTTCAGACTTCAGATAGCAAAAGCGAGGAGATGTCTCCTCGCTTTGTTCTTCACTCAGTATAGTGTGCTTACCACTTTTTATTCAGCACGCGGTCGATGCTGAATGCGCCCGGACCGGTGATGGCCAGCAGCAGGAAACCGCCTGAGATGGTCAGGTTTTTCATGAACATCAGCGAGTTCACGCCTTCAGCAAAGTTGCTGTGGAACAGGAACGCGGTCAGCAGGGTGAAGCCTGCGGTGAACAGCGCGGTGGTACGCGTCAGGAAACCGAACAGAATCGCCAGACCGCCGCCGAACTCCAGCAGAATGGTTAACGGCAGTAATGCACCCGGTACGCCCATGGCTTCCATATATTGTTGAGTACCCGCATAACCGGTGATTTTTCCCCAACCTGCAGTGATAAACAGGATTGGCATCAGAATGCGTGCGACCAGTACACCAACATCTTCTAATTTTTTCATTTCTTACTCCAGAAAACCCAAAGGGCGGCGATTTTGTTTTTTGATGCAATCCTGCGTAGTTACGCGGGGTCGCTGTCGATGGAGTGAATATTAACGAGGCTCGAAAGGAATTGTTAGCAAGGAAAACTGTAGATCTTCATCAAAGATTCTGAGTGATGACGAACAGCAGACAGGACGTGACCTGGGCAATGAGCAGGGATGAATGTCGCCGCCACTGGCTGGAGTGGCGTCGGAACAGCAGCACCAGCCACAAAGCGTTTACGCTGCGAAAAAAGGAAAACAGAAATTTGCGGACTGGTGGCGAGAAGGGCGTTTAGAGGGACGATGTCTGGCGCAGCAGGCTTTTTGCCATGCGCCAGGTACTCCAGAGACCGAAGCCGCGTTTAGTCCAGCGCAGTAAAAAGCGCGGATGGCGAACGGACCAGACGGCCATGATACCGCTGCCGACCACCGCCCAGGAGCGAAGGTGCTGGAAGGTCTGCCAGCCGCGGTCGAACGGGGCGGTCGCGTCGAGCCAGTCGCGGCGGCTGGCGATTAAATCCAGCCGCTGCTGTTGGATCTGGCGCAGCAGCAGCGCTTTCCGCTGCTCGCGTTCCTGTTTGCTGCTCATCGGTGTTCGTCCTCCAGCAGAGTGCGGTCTTCAGCCAGCTCTTTGCGCGTCAAGCGCAGGAAAGTCGAACGGCGGGCTTTACGCAGCGTCCAGATGCCACCGATTAACGAGCTGAGAAGCAACACGGCGGTGGTCGCAATCATCACGTACAGCCGATACTGGGGATCGATGGCCCAGATGATCAGAACCAGCAAGCTCATCAGGCCAAAGGCGGCAAACAGCAGCGTCAGCCCCAGCATCAAAAACAGCTGGAAGAGGTTCGCCTTCTCTTCCTCCAGCTCCACGACCACCAGGCGCAGGCGCGTTTCCACCATTTCAACCAACAGCGTAATGATCCGCTGGCCAATACCGAAAACGCGCTTGCCAGGCCCCTGCGTGTGTTGAGAATCCGCCATAATTAACGACGCGTCAGCAGGACACCCAGCACCAGCCCGACGGCTGCGCCAATCCCTACACCGGTCCACGGATTTTCGCGGACGTACTCGTCGGCGCGAGCGGCAGTTTCACGCGTTTGTCTGACGATGGCATCGCTGGTTTCACCCAACCGGACGCGGCTTTCCTTCAGTGCACTTTCTGCCTTGCTACGCAGTTTGCCAATCTCTTCTTTTGACTTATCCGCGGAGGAGTTCAGCACTTCTTCCAGGGTATCAGCCAGAGTCTTCAGTTCTGCACGCAGATCGTCTGCAACGTTGTCTTTAGGCATCTTTCTCTCCTGTAGAGTGGGTCCATAACGTAAAAAGTAACTCACTAGTAATCACGCGACTCAAGCGTTTTCAGCTCTTGCTGCGCTTCATCAAGTTTATGCTGGCGCTTGCTGATTTTATCCGCATCACCTTTTTGCCGGGCTTCCTTCAGGTCGCGCTGACGTTCAGCAATCTCTTCACGCTGTCTGGCGATTTTTTGCTGATGAGCGGCTCTGAGCTGGCTGTCGCTGCAGTTTGCTCTGACCTGGCTGAGTGCTTTATTCAGGCCATCGATACGGCTCTGATTGTGGTGTTTCTCAGCGTAGCTAATCTCACGCTTGATATCCTGCTCTTTTTCCTGACAAAGAGTGTTAGCAAAGGCGCTGGCGCTAAGCGATCCCATGACCATGAGCAGAACGAGGCGGTATTTCATGAATGCTACCTTCCATTGTGTGAGGGCATATCTGGGAGATGTGCCCGATCCAGTCGATAAACGTCAGCCCGGCGGCTCCCGTAGTCTTAAGCATAGTAAGTAAAACGAGAAACCACCAAACTGCGTGAAAATATTCAGAATTTTGGCCGGTTACCCAAACCTGTGTGGCGCATCGCGCAGACGGGAGAGCCATGCTGTCGGCGTATTCTCTTCCTCCAGCAAAGCAATAATATAACCATGTGGCAGGGCGCGGCCCAGCACTTCTTTTGCGGCGATGCCCTGGGCGCTGGAATCAAATTTGATCAGCAGACCGTCTTCTTGTGGGGTGATACTTTTAAAACGAATACCGTTGGCGTCGAGATGATGCCAGACGGAAAAACCATCAGGCATGCCAACGCCCTGAGAGACAGGGTGGATAGTCAGGGTTGATTCCTGTTGCTGCACCGCCAGCCATAGCCACAACAGCGCGCACAAAAAAACAGAACCGCCCAGCAGCCAGCTCATCCGGCGTAGGGAGAGGCTTTTTATGGCCATTATCAGCTCCGGCTTCTGTATTTTTTCTTCCACAGGACAACTAACGAGCCGATTAAGCCAAACACCAGCAGCACAACCGGCAGTAGCATCAGGCAGGACATCAGCTGATCCTCATATTTAAGGAATACCGGGGTTTTGCCCAGCAGGTAACCCAGGGTGGTCAGAATCAGAACCCACAACAGGCCGCTCATCCAGTTAAAGAACTGGAAGCGGGCATTGTTCAGACCCGAAAGTCCGGCAATGGTCGGCAGCAGTGTACGAACGAAGGCAATAAAGCGGCCCATTAACAGGGCGGAGAGTCCGTGTTTATGAAACAGGTGATGTGCGCGCTGGTGGTAGTGGGAGGGCAAATGTGAAAGCCAGTTTTGCACAATCCGCGTATTGCCGAGCCAGCGGCCCTGAATGTAGCTGAGCCAACACCCCAGGCTGGCTGCCGTCGTCAGCAGAAGCAGGGTTTCCGGAAAACCCATCGCCCCCTTGGCTATCAGAACGCCGACCAGGACCAGCAGGCTGTCGCCGGGTAAAAAGGCGGCGGGAAGCAGGCCGTTTTCAAGGAACAAAATCATAAATAAGACAAAATAAAGCATACCGATCATGGAGGGATTCGCGAGGGTCTCGTAATCCTGGCTCCATAAAGCATTCAACAATTGGGTTAATAGTTCCATTCACGATTCCTGGTACATCGGTTAACGGTATGTCTGAACGCAGTGTGTATCGCGACATAGATTCTTATTCGATTATGGTCGCTGTTGGTGCGTTCTGAACGGTTCCCTGTTAAAAGTGAAATCAGCGCAAGCCCACTTCAGAACGTCAAAATGCATCTAATTGTAACAAAAACACTGAGTTTACGTCAGAAAAATTGCAGTCAGATGTCCGTTGATTTTGCTGATTGCGGCGGCGGGTGGCGAGTGTCTTTACACAGGCTGACACTATATATGTTTGCTTACCCTGGCGGGTTTACGGGCAGGCACTGACCGCCTGCCAGAAATGAAGATAACCGCTTATTTTGCGCCGTTGGCTGCGGTATCGAGGTGAACGACCGGATTTTCTGCAAACAGATAGCGGTCGGCATTGAATTCAAAATCGTCGCTGGTCTCGTTGAACAACATCAGCTTAGTGTTCTCCAGATGCTGCCACATGGCCAGTTTCGCCGCGTGTGGATCTTTGCGGATCAGCGCCTTCAGAATTTGGTCATGATCGTCACACCAGTGATCCATTGTGCGCAGGTCGATATGGTCATGGAGCTTTTTCCAGTACGGGTTATGCACACGCTGGGTCCACATTTTTTCAATGATAGCGGCTAATGCCGTATTTTGCGTCGCCAGGGCAACCTGGACATGAAACTGGAGATCCCATTCCGAATCGCGGAAGCATTTCTCTTTACGCGCCTTCTCCTGGATCTCCATCAGCTTCATGATGTCCTGCTTGGTCACCTGGGTGGCGGCGAATTCGGCAATATTGCTTTCAATCAGCTGACGCGCCTGTAGCAGCTCAAAGGGACCGTAGCTGGCAAACTCCACGGTTTCATCAACCACCTGTTGATGCTTCGGATGGTTGGAGATAACGTGGATACCAGAGCCCTTGCGCACCTCCACATAGCCTTCCACTTCCAGCATGATAATGGCTTCGCGAACTACGGTGCGGCTGACGCTCTTTTCATCGGCGATAAAACGCTCTGCAGGCAGCTTATCGCCCACAAGGTAGACACCTTGTTCAATACGCGCCTTCAGCTCGGCAGCCAGCTGCTGATACAAACGACGCGGTTCTGTGATTTCCATATTCGCTCCCGGAAGATGGCGACAGTATTAAATTTGTTATACCACTTTTCTGCACATTTCACCACAGTAAGGCATGAAAAAGCCGCCTTCGAAGAGGCGGCCTGGTAAGCTGTTCTCACCGTATCATGACTAGCTTTGCGTCGCCGGCTTCGTCGTTTTGAGCGGCGGGGCGTCGTCATCGGCTGACTTGTTCTTCAGTACGGTCCAGATGACAAGGGCGCCCAGCAGATCGAAGACCGCCAGTACGGCGAACAGCGGGCTGAAACCGATGGTATCTGCCAGAGCGCCGACCACCAGGGCGAACATGGTACTTGCCATCCAGGCCGCCATACCGGTCAGGCCGTTTGCCGTAGCCACTTCATTACGGCCAAATACGTCAGAAGAGAGCGTAATCAGCGCACCAGACAGCGCCTGGTGAGCAAAGCCGCCGACGCACAGCAGGGCGATAGCCACGAACGGACTGGTAAACAGGCCGATCATCCCCGGGCCAATCATCAGCAGTGCGCCCATGGTCACGACCATTTTACGCGACACAATCAGGTTAACCCCGAACCAGCGCTGGAACAGCGGCGGCAGATAGCCACCAACAATACAGCCCAGGTCGGCAAACAGCATTGGCATCCACGCGAACATGGCGATCTCTTTCAGGTTAAAGCCATAGACTTTAAACATGAACAGCGGGATCCAGGCATTGAAGGTCCCCCATGCTGGTTCTGCAAGGAAGCGCGGCAGCGCAATGCCCCAGAACTGGCGGTTGTGTAAGATCTGCCACGGAGACATTTTCTTGCTGTTGTCGGTCTGGTGTTGCGATTCCTGACCGCCAATGATGTAGTCGCGTTCTTCGGCGGTTAATTTTTTCTGGTCGCGGGGGTGTTTATAGAAGACCAGCCACGACATTGCCCAGATAAAGCTTAAGACACTGGAGATGATGAACGCCATCTGCCAGCTGTGCATCACAATCGCCCAGACCACCAGCGGCGGGGCGATCATTGCACCGATTGAAGAGCCCACGTTGAAGTAACCCACGGCAATCGAACGTTCTTTTGCCGGGAACCATTCGGAGCTGGCCTTCAGACCTGCCGGGATCATCGCCGCTTCCGCCGCGCCGACCGCGCCACGAGCCAGCGCTAATCCGCCCCAACTGCCCGCCAGAGCCGTTGAACCGCAGAAAACAGCCCAGGCGATAGCGAAGAAGGCATAACCGATCTTCGTCCCCAGCACGTCAAGGACGTAGCCGGCCACCGGCTGCATGACGGTATAAGCAGCTGAATAGGCTGCGATGATATAGGAGTACTGTTGGGTGGAGATGTGTAACTCTTGCATCAGAGTTGGCGCAGCCGCAGCCACAGTGTTACGCGTCAGGTAACCCAGCACGGTGCCTACTGTCACCAGCGCGATCATGTACCATCGTAACCCTTTAATTTTACGCATGTAAAACCTCATCGTTTGTTATATCTCCGCAGCGAGTGCGGCCATCTTCAAACCCTGTAACAGGGAGTGAGAAGGAGAAACGGAGGGCTCAGAAGGGAAAACCCATATGGCCCGAACCTTGCCTTCAATTGTTTTGCTAAATTCGGCGTCCATACCGGTCAATGCGATGTAATGAATCATCGCTAATGCATTCCAATGGTTTATATGTTGCGACGGCAGAAAGATAACTTGTCATACATCTTTAAAGGTTGAGTACCGTCACAAAAGCAGGAAAGTTCATGGGGGTATTATTTCTTGCACGCAAAGCCAGTTATGGTGCGGCCTGCGTGAGGGTTTACTGCCGGAAAGGGGCTTTTTTTGTCAGCGTTTATTGATCTGACTCACGAAAAAGATTTCGGCGTGTAGAAATTGGTGTGATAACTTTGTCAGCATGATAGTCAATCATCTGAAGGGCTCCTCAATGGAGCGAAGAGGAAATGAAAATGACACCGTTTATGACCGAAGATTTTCTGCTTGATACCGAGTTTTCCCGCCGTTTGTACCACGGCTACGCCAAAGACCAGCCGATTTTCGACTATCACTGCCACCTTCCGCCGCAGCAGATTGCCGAAAATTATCGCTTTAAAAACCTGTATGACATCTGGCTGAAAGGTGATCACTACAAATGGCGTGCGATGCGCACCAATGGCGTGCCCGAGCGTTTGTGTACCGGCGATGCTTCGGACCGTGAGAAGTTTGACGCATGGGCGGCAACTGTACCGCATACGATCGGCAATCCGCTTTATCACTGGACGCATCTGGAACTGCGCCGCCCGTTTGGCATTACAGGTAAGCTGCTGTCTCCGTCCACCGCTGATGAAATCTGGAATCAGTGTAACGATCTGCTGGCCCAGGAGCGCTTCTCCGCCCGCGGCATCATGACGCAAATGAACGTAAAAATGGTCGGTACCACCGACGATCCGATCGATTCGCTGGAACATCATGCGGCGGTGGCGAAAGACGCGACCTTCACGACCAAAGTGCTGCCAAGCTGGCGTCCGGATAAAGCGTTCAACATTGAGCAGGTGACGTTTAACGACTACATGGCGAAGCTGGGTGAAGTCTCGGATACCGACATCCATCGCTTTGCCGATCTGCAGGCTGCGCTGGTCAAGCGTCTGGATCACTTCGCCGCGCACGGATGTAAAGTCTCCGATCATGCGCTGGATGTCGTGCTGTTTGCCGAAGCCAGCGAAGCTGAACTCGATAGCATCCTTGCCCGTCGTCTGGCAGGTTCCATCCTGTGCGAGCAGGAAGTCGCGCAGTTTAAAACGGCTGTGCTGGTTTTCCTGGGGGCAGAATATGCCCGTCGTGGCTGGGTGCAGCAGTACCACATTGGTGCGCTGCGTAACAATAATCAGCGTCAGTTCAAGCTGTTAGGGCCAGATGTTGGCTTTGACTCCATCAACGATCGCCCGATAGCGGAAGAGTTGTCCCGTCTGCTGAGTAAGCAGAATGAAGAAAACCTGCTGCCGAAAACCGTTCTTTACTGCCTCAACCCGCGCGATAACGAAGTGCTGGGTACGATGATCGGTAACTTCCAGGGGGAAGGGATGCCGGGCAAGATGCAGTTTGGTTCCGGCTGGTGGTTCAACGATCAGAAAGACGGCATGGAACGACAGATGACCCAGCTGGCTCAGCTTGGGCTGCTCAGCCGTTTTATTGGCATGTTGACTGACAGCCGCAGCTTCTTGTCCTACACCCGCCACGAGTATTTCCGCCGCATTCTGTGCCAGATGATCGGCCGCTGGGTTGCCGCGGGTGAAGCGCCGGCAGATATTCAACTGCTGGGCGAGATGGTGAAAAATATCTGCTTTAACAATGCGCGTGATTACTTTGCGATTGAACTGAATTAAGACCAGAGGTCGGTTGTTATGCAATACATTAAAATCCATTCGCAGGATAACGTTGCTGTCGCGTTAGCCGATATGGCGGCGGGTACCCAGGTCACGATTGATGATGATGCGGTCACCTTAAGCCAGGATGTGGTCCGTGGTCATAAGTTCGCGCTACGCGCGATTGCGAAGGGAGAAAACGTCATCAAGTATGGTCTGCCCATCGGTCATGCGCTGGTGGATATTGCGCCAGGCGAGCATATTCATGCCCATAATACACGTACCAACCTGAGCGACCTTGATGAGTATCGCTATCAACCGGATCTTGCCGAGCCGTCGGCGCAGCCGGCCGACCGCGACGTGCAACTCTATCGTCGTGCTAACGGGGAGGTCGGGGTGCGCAATGAGCTGTGGATCCTGCCGACCGTCGGCTGTGTCAACGGTATCGCCCGTCAGATTCAGAACCGGTTCCTGAAAGAGACCCACGAAGCGGAAGGCACCGACGGTGTCTTCCTCTTCAGTCACACTTACGGCTGCTCGCAGCTGGGTGATGATCACCTCAATACCCGCACCATGTTGCAAAATATGGTGCGTCACCCGAACGCCGGGGCAGTGCTGGTGATTGGCCTGGGCTGTGAGAATAACCAGGTCGATGCGTTCCGTGAAACCCTCGGCGAGTTCGATCCTCAGCGCGTTCACTTTATGATCTGCCAGAAGCAGGACGATGAAGTGGAAGCGGGAGTTGAGCATCTGCATCAGCTTTATGCGGTGATGCGCCACGACAAACGTGAGCCAGGCAAACTGAGCGAGCTGAAGTTTGGCCTTGAGTGCGGTGGATCGGACGGCCTTTCGGGGATTACCGCGAACCCGATGCTGGGGCGTTTCTCGGATTACCTGATCGCCAACGGTGGCACCACCGTGCTGACGGAAGTCCCAGAAATGTTCGGCGCGGAGAAGCTGTTGATGAGCCACTGCCGCGATGAACAGACCTTTGACAAGCTGGTAACGATGGTGAATGACTTTAAACAGTACTTCATTGCACATAACCAGCCCATTTACGAGAACCCGTCGCCGGGTAACAAAGCGGGCGGGATCACAACGCTGGAGGATAAATCGCTGGGCTGCACGCAGAAAGCGGGCTCCAGTGAGGTGGTGGACGTCCTGCGCTACGGCGAGCGTTTAAAAGTGCATGGTCTTAATCTGCTGAGCGCACCGGGTAACGATGCGGTGGCAACCAGTGCGCTGGCCGCCGCGGGCTGCCATATGGTGCTGTTCAGCACCGGTCGCGGCACGCCGTACGGCGGTTTTGTGCCGACGGTCAAAATCGCCACCAACAGTGAGCTGGCGACGAAAAAGAAACACTGGATCGACTTCGACGCTGGCCAGCTGATTCACGGTAAAGCGATGCCTCAACTGTTGGAAGAGTTTGTGGATACCATCGTGGATATCGTCAATGGTAAACTGACCTGTAATGAGCGCAATGATTTCCGTGAACTGGCTATCTTCAAAAGCGGTGTCACGTTGTAATGATCCTCATCCTGTTTGATCATCACGCCGGATGGACAGAACACCTGGTCGGCTTACAAGACTGATGGGGCTTTTGTAGTGAGAATAAAAAACGGCGCACTCTGCGAGAGGGCGCCGTTTGTTTTTATCTGTTTTGACAAGGATCTTGCATGACAGCGTATTGGCTTGCCCAGGGCGTAGGTGTCCTCGCCTTTCTGATCGGAATTACCACCTTTATCAATCGCGATGAGCGGCGCTTTAAACAGCAACTGGCGCTGTATAGCGGCATTATTGGCCTGCATTTTATTCTGATGGGCGCGCTGCCTGCGGGCATGAGCGCCGGGCTGAACGCTGTGCGCACGCTTATTTCACTGCGCACCCGCAGTATGTGGGTGATGGCGACGTTTATTACCCTGACGCTGGTACTGGGGGCTGGAAAACTGCAGCATGCGATGGAACTGCTGCCGATTATCGGTACCGTCGCCAGCACCTGGGCCCTGTTTCGCTGTCGAGGACTCACCACCCGCTGTGTGATGTGGTGTTCTACCGCTTGCTGGGTCACGCATAATTTTTGGCTGGGTTCGATTGGCGGAACGTTGATTGAAGCCAGTTTCTTAATTATCAACGGTCTGAACATTATTCGTTTCTGGCGCATGCAAAAACGCGGGATAGATCCGTTTAAAAGGGAAACGCTGGAGAGGGAAGAAAGCGCCTCCACGCATTAAGCGAAGGGAAGATCGGGATTAATCGCGCGGCGCGTTTTTCGCCATACAGGCGGTAGCGCTGGATGTCCCGGCAGTTACAGACGGATCCTGGTTTATTGTCCCTGCCGGCGGTTAGCGATCGTGGCTAGCATCATCACCGGCGCGACGGCTTGCAGCGTGCCGATAAACGGCTGACCGGGTGAAAATGGCTTCCACCCGGTCATTTCAGGCTTAGTGCGGTAATTTCTGCTTGTCGTGTTGCCTATTGACCCAGGCATTAATCAGCAGCGTCAGCACCAGAATTCCGCCAACGACGCCGAGCGAGACGCCAATCGGGATATGGTAGAAGTCGACGATCAGCATCTTGATACCGATAAAGACCAGAATGATCGACAGACCATATTTCAGCATGGAGAAGCGCTCTGCGACACCGGCCAACAGGAAGTACATGGCGCGCAGGCCGAGGATCGCGAACAGGTTCGACGTCAGCACGATAAACGGATCGGTGGTCACGGCAAAGATTGCCGGGATACTATCGACTGCAAAAATCACGTCGCTCAGTTCGACCAGAATCAGCACCAACAGCAGCGGCGTGGCGAACAGGACGCCGTTTTGCCGGGTAAAGAAGCGCTCGCCTTCAATCTTATCGGTCATCCTCAGGTGGCTGCGGATCCAGCGTACCAGCGGTTTGTCGCCGATGCCGGAATTATCCTCTTTCGCCAGCGCCATCTTCACGCCGGTAAACAGCAGGAAAGCGCCGAAGATATAGAGTAGCCACTCGAACTGGGAAATCAGCCAGCTTCCGGCAAAGATCATCACCGTACGCAGCACGATCGCTCCCAGCACGCCGTAAACCAGTACCCGGCGCTGCAGCGCAGGCGGGACGGAGAAGTAGCTGAACAGCATCAGCCAGACAAAGACATTGTCCACGGCCAGCGCTTTTTCAATCAGATAGCCGGTAAGGAAAGCCAGTGCCTGAGGATCGGCAACGGCACGGCCTTCTGTTTGTACCAGATACCACCAGAAAACGGCGTTAAAGAGAAGAGAGAGCGTTACCCAGAGAATTGACCAACCCGCGGCCTGTTTCATGGTCATGCCATGCGCACCACGCCGTCCCTGAAGAAGCAGATCGATGGCTAGCATGATCACCACGACCACGGCGAATCCGCCCCATAACAACGGTGTGCCGACAGTATTCATTACTTAATTCCTTACATAAAAACAAAACGGCTGACGTCGGAAGACGGCAGCCGTTGCGTGTTTATGCATAGACCTCGCCTTCCGGCAAGGTCTCACTTACAACAATAAAAGAACCGCACGATGACGGCAGGACCTTTTATTATTGCCCGGCGACCGGATGCGGTTTAGCACGCATCGTAATGACGATCCACCGGCAAGGAAGTTACTCCCCTTTGCACGTAACAAAATATGACAAGTTATAAAGGGCGTCAATGGCTGCTGACGTCCTCTTTACACTCTTTTACGCCCCCTGCGGACCATCGGCCGGGAAGACGACGCCGGTCTGGCGGCGTATTTCGCTCAGCAGTCTGGCCGTAATACGGCTGACTTCCAGCCCCGGATGAACAACCTGGTTGTTCTCCACCAGATGTGCAAACGCCTCCGCCTCGTACAGCATAGTATTGATATGCTGTGGCTGCGTCAGATCCTGAGCCTTCCCACCGCGTGGGATGAAAGAGAGCTTCTGGCACTCGGAGATTTTTTCGATCACCAGCGCGCCGGCTTCACCCTGAATTTCGCTTGGTAGCGTGGAGTCGCTCACTTTAGAGTGGTGCAGGGTGACGTCAAAACCGGCGTAGTTGAGGATCACGGTACCCTGGGCATCAACGCCGCTGTCCAGCAGGCTGGCGCTGGCGTGAACCGCGTGCGGTTCGCCCCACAGCGCCACCGCCGAGGCCAGACAATAGAAGCCGATATCCATAATCGAGCCGTTGGAGAAGGCCGGGTTGAAGGTGTTAGGGTTCTCACCGTCGAGATAGCGCTGATAGCGCGAGGAGTACTGGCAGTAGTTGATAAACGCTTTATGCAGTTTGCCTACCTTGCCGAGCGACTGTTGCAGTAGCAGAAAATTCGGCAGGCTGGCGGTTTTGAAGGCTTCGAACAGCACCACCTGGTTTTCGCGAGCGCAACGGATAGCGTCTTCGACTTCCCGCAGGTTTGAGGCCAGCGGTTTTTCACAAATCACGTGCTTTTTATAGCTCAGGAACAGCCTGGTTTGCGGAAAGTGCAGGGAGTTCGGGCTGGCAATGTACACCGCGTCGACGGCATCGCTTTGCGCCAGATCGTCCAGCGACGTAAACAACTGGTCGACGGGATAATCACTCGCAAAGGCCTGCGCTTGTTCAAGGCTGCGAGAGTAAATTGCGGTGAGTTTATACTTGCCCGTTTCATGGGCGGCATCGACAAACTGTTTTGTTATCCAGTTTGTGCCAACAACAGCGAAACGTATCATAAACGTTGACGAACTCCGTTAAAAGGAACCTTTGGTCACTCTAACATGGCATCATGACAAAACCAGTGCGCAACTACGCAGAACGATTTAACGAAAGATGTGTTAGCCACAGACGGGTATCGAACTCCAGCTGGTGGTACTGCGGCTCCATATAGCAACAGAGTTGATAGAAGGCTTTGTTGTGTTCCTTCTCTTTAAGGTGCGCCAGCTCATGCACCACGATCATGCGTAAAAACGCCTCCGGCGCATCGCGGAACACCGTGGCCACCCGGATTTCGGCTTTCGCTTTCAGCTTACCGCCCTGAACCCGCGAAATCGCGGTATGCAGGCCGAGCGCGTTATTCAGGACGTGGATCTTACTGTCGTACATCACCTTATTGATCGGTGCTGCGCCGCGCAAATAGCGGGTTTTCAGATCCTGAGTGTATTGATACAGCGCCTTATCGTTATTGACGTCATGGCCTTCCGGGTAGCGTTTCTGCAGGACCGCTCCCAAACGCTGTTCGCCAATCAAAGTGCGGACCTGAGAAAGTAAATTCTCCGGATAGCCCTGCAGGTAAGTGAGTTGACTCATTACGGCTCCAGATAAAAGATCTTCACATCCTCCTTCAGGCTGCATCGGCGCATCTTGAATGATTTTGTGTATAAAAAGGGTATACTCACGCACCCTTTCAGGGATAACACCGAAATTTTACCACTCAGGAGGGCCGATGAGCCACTTAGACAACGGTTTCCGTTCACTGACACTAAAACGTTTTCCGGAAACGGATGACGTTAACCCGCTACTGGCGTGGGAAGCGGCGGATGAATATCTGCTGCAGCAGTTGGATGACACGGAGATTCACGGCCCGGTCCTGATTTTCAACGATACCTTTGGCGCACTGAGCTGCGCGCTGGCGGAGCATACGCCGTTTAGTATTGGGGACTCTTACCTCACCGAGCTCGCCACGCGTGAGAATTTGCGCCATAACGATATTGCGGAATCCAGCGTCAAGTTTCTCGACAGCACCGCGGAGTATCCGTCGGCGCCAGGCGTTGTCCTGATGAAAGTGCCGAAAACGCTGGCATTACTCGAGCAGCAGCTACGCGCGTTGCGACAGGTTGTGACGCCGCAAACCCGCATCATCGCCGGTGCAAAGGCGCGTGATATCCATACTTCCACGCTGGATCTGTTTGAGAAAGTGCTGGGACCGACCACCACCACCCTGGCCTGGAAAAAAGCCCGCCTGATCAACTGTACGTTCAACGAACCGGCGCTTGCCGATGCGCCGCAGACGCTGAGCTGGAAGCTGGAAGGGACCGACTGGACCATTCACAACCACGCGAATGTGTTCTCCCGCACCGGGCTGGATATCGGCGCGCGTTTCTTTATCGAACACCTGCCGTCGGATCTTGAAGGCGAGATTGTCGATCTGGGTTGTGGCAACGGGGTGATTGGCCTGACACTGCTGGAGAAGAACCCGCAGGCTAACGTGGTGTTCGTCGATGAGTCGCCGATGGCCGTCGCCTCCAGTCGCCTGAACGTGGAAACCAACATGCCCGAGGCGCTGGATCGCTGCGAGTTTATGATTAACAACGCGCTGTCCGGCGTTGAACCTTTCCGCTTCAACGCCGTGCTGTGCAACCCGCCGTTCCACCAGAAACACGCGTTAACGGATAATATCGCCTGGGAGATGTTCCACCACGCGCGTCGCTGCCTGAAGATCAACGGTGAGCTGTATATTGTGGCCAACCGTCATCTGGATTATTTCCACAAGCTGAAGAAAATTTTCGGTAACTGCGCCACCGTCGCCACCAACAATAAATTTGTGGTGTTGAAAGCGGTGAAAATGCGTAAGTTGCGCTAATCGCAGGCCGCCAGGACCTCCCGGCTGGCGGCGTTCGCCTTAGCCGGGCTACTCATATCACGTAGCCCTAATACGTAGCCTGGGCAAGTGCAGTGCCCCGGGAAATCCCGTTAAATCTCCAGCGCCAGTTTCGTACCCTGGGCGATGGCGCGGCGAGCATCCAGTTCCATCGCGACATCGCATCCGCCAATCTGATGCACCACTTTCCCCGCCGCGCGCAGTGGATCCACCAGATCGCGCTTCGGCTCCTGACCGGCGCAGATAATCACTTGATCAACAGGCAATATCTGGGTTTCGCCGCCGATTGTGACATGTAATCCCTCATCATCGATCTTCTGATAGCTGACTCCCGGGATCATGTTGACACCGCGGGCCAGCAGCGTAGCCCGATGGATCCAGCCGGTGGTTTTCCCTAACCCATCGCCAGGTTTGCTGGCCTTGCGCTGAAGCATCACAATGCGTCGTGGGCTTTTCTCCAGCTGTGGTCCTTCCGGACGCAGTCCGCCTGCGCTCTGCAGAGTGGTATCGATGCCCCATTCCCTGCAGAATGCGTCGATATTCTGACTGGTGGCCACGCCCGGCTGGCTCAGATACATCGCGGTATCAAAGCCGATCCCGCCGCAGCCGATAATCGCGACGCTTTGACCCACCGGCGCTTTGTCGCGCAGCACGTCGAGGTAGCTCATCACCTTCGGATGGGTAATTCCGGCGATCTCCGGCATTCGCGGGGCGATCCCGGTGGCGAGGATCGTTTCGTCAAAGTCCAGCAAACGATCCGCCGTGACCTGCTGGCCCAGCTGTAGGTTCACGCCGTGCAGATCCAGCATGCGTCGGTAGTAGCGCAGCGTTTCGTAAAACTCCTCTTTGCCGGGGATCTGTTTGGCGATATTAAACTGCCCGCCAATCTCCTGCTGCGCATCAAACAGGGTGACAGAGTGGCCGCGTGCGGCTGCATTTACGGCAAAGGCCAGGCCAGCGGGGCCGGCGCCAACAACCGCCAGGCGCTTTGGCCCGGCAGCAGGTGTCACCGGCATCAGGGTTTCGTGGCAGGCTCGTGGATTGACCAGACAGGAGGTCACTTTACCGGCGAAGATCTGATCCAGGCAGGCCTGGTTGCAGCCGATACAGGTATTGATCTCATCGGCGCGCCCGCTTTGGGCTTTGGAAAGGAACTCGCTGTCGGCCAGAAACGGGCGCGCCATTGACACCATATCGGCGTCGCCGCGGGCGAGGATCGCATCCGCGATGTCAGGATCGTTGATGCGGTTAGTGGTGACCAGTGGGATCGAGACTGCGCCTTTGAGCTTCCGGGTGACCCAACTGAAGGCGCCGCGCGGTACCGGCGTCGCAATGGTCGGAATGCGCGCTTCGTGCCAGCCGATACCGGTGTTGATGAGGGTCGCGCCTGCCGCCTCGATGGCCTGTGCCAGCTCAATCACTTCCGGCAGCGTACTGCCGTCGTTGACCAGATCGAGCATTGACAGGCGATAGATAATAATAAAGTCGTGTCCGGCCCGTTCGCGTACCGCACGCACCACTTCTACGGCAAAGCGCATGCGGCGGGCGTAATCGCCGCCCCACTGGTCATCACGCTGGTTAGTGCGTGCGGCGAGGAACTCGTTGATTAAATAACCCTCTGATCCCATCACTTCGACACCATCGTAGCCCGCTTCCCGGGCCAACTGTGCGCAGCGGGCAAAATCGGCGATCAGCTGCAGGACCTCATCATGGCTGAGTGCATGCGGAGTAAAGCGGTTAATCGGCGCCTGCAATGCTGACGGGGCCACCGGCCGCGGCTGATAGCTGTAGCGGCCGGTATGCAAAATTTGCAGGGCAATTTTGCCGCCTTCGCGATGAACCGCATCGGTAATATGCCGATGGTGTGCCAGATGGCGGGCATCATCGAGCACCGCACCACCGACCATTGTGACGCCTGAGTCCGCTGGCGCAATCCCGCCGGTGACAATCAGCGCTACGCCGTGGCGCGCGCGTTCGGCGTAAAAGGCCGCCAGCCGTTGTGCACCGTCGGTATGTTCTTCCAACCCGGTGTGCATGGAACCCATCAGCACGCGGTTTTTCAGCTGGGTGAACCCCAGGTCGAGCGGGGCGAATAACGACGGGTAGTGGCTCATAATGGCTTCCAGTCTCTTATATGTAACATTATTGTTATGTGGTCGGATGAGTTACTAATTTAGCTGTCGTCAGCGAAAAGTGAAAAAGGGCGTGCGGTGATTGTGATGGGATTCAAATAACGGTGGCGGGAAGCCCCCCCTCCTCGCTGGGAAGAGGGGAAAATCCCGCGCCAGAAACAGGTGCTCCCGGCTGCTCAGGGCGCCGGAACGACAGGTGGACGCCGCTCAAGGCCCGGCGCCTGCCACATTGAGGTGGTCAGTCCGCTGTCGACCAGCCCCAGTTGGTCGGCATAGACCGATTGCCATTTCTCCATCATCCCCTGGTACAGTTCGCGGTGTACCGGATTAGGGGTAAACACCCGGTGCCAGCTCACCAGCTTCTCGCCCGTGCTGGCCATATCGCTGTACAAGCCGGCGCCGGTTCCGGCGGCGATCGCGCAACCCAGCGCCGTGGCTTCACGTACAGCCGGGACCCGCACCGGCAAGCCGGTCACATCGCTGAGAATCTGGCTCCACAATGTCCCTTTCGATCCGCCTCCGGCAAACACCAGACTGTCGAACGTCACGCCGGAAAAGCGGGAGATTTGCGCCAGGTTACAGGCGGAGACAATCGCCGCGTTCTCTTCCAGCGCACGGAACAGGGTGGCTTTGTTACACTTTTCCGCGTCGATGGAGAGGTTAATAAACGATGGCGCGGCGTGATACCACTGCTTAAAGTGCATGGCATCGGAGAAAATCGGCATCACACCGTGGGAACCTGCTGGTACGCGGCTGGCCATCTCTTCGAGCAGGGCATAGGCATCCACCCCCAGGCGCTCGGCAACCAGCTTCTCTTCGGCGCAAAAAGCATCGCGGAACCAGCGCATGGTCAGACCGGTGAAGAAGCTGATGGACTCAGCCTGCGCCATGCCGGGAATGACGTGCGGGTTAATGCGAATATTCATTTGCGGATCGGTACGGACCTCCGGCAGATTCACTACCTGTTGCCAGAAGGTGCCCCCCAGCACGGCGCTTTGGCCAGCGCGTACCACCCCCAGGCCCAGGCAACCGAGCTGCACATCGCCGCCGCCCATGACCACCGGCGTGCCGGCGCGTAGTCCGCACTGTTGCGCTGCTGCATTGGTCACCGCGCCGAGCGGCGTGCCGGTCTCTTTGACCGGCGAGAGCATATCCGCACGCAGCCCGGCCATATCGAGCAGCGCCGGACGCCAGTCGCGGCTGAACAGGTCGAGCATCCCGGTGGTACCGGCGTTGGACGGATCGACGGCCAGTTCGCCGGAGAGTTTTGCCGCCAGCCAGTCGCTAATCATGGTGATGGTGGCGGCCTGACGGTAGATATCCGGGCGATGGTGGGCCAGCCACAGCAGGCGTGGCATGGCGCTTAATGCCAACGTCTGACCCGAGACGTCATAGACCTCAGATTCAAAACGATAATCATGAATCTCTTTAAGCTCCGCGACTTCACGGTTGGCGCGGGCATCGACGTTGGCGCAGGCCCAGATAGCCTCGCCGTTGCGGTCATAAAGCACAATTCCTTCACGCATGGAACAGCAGGCGACGGACTGAATATCGCCCGCCTGGAGGTGTGCGTTTGCCAGCGCCTGGCGGATACACTGGCAGGCCAGCAGCCAGTTGGTACTGAGGTCAAACTCCATCGAACCGGGAACATTTTCCACGCTCAGGTGTTTCCATTCCGCCTGGCCGACCGCGAGCTGGTGGCCGCTGAGATCGAAAATCACCGCCCGAATACTGCCGGTCCCGGCATCTAACGCTAACAGGTAACTCATGACATGCGCCTCGCAGTTATTGCGCGGCGCAGGGCCGTCCGTCAGGAGGCTAGCGTAAGCACCGCGCGTGCTGTGGTCTCTTCCGTTACCAGGCCATTGATGCGTTTGCCCGTCAGGGCGGCATAAATCGCCTGCGCTTTTTCCGTTCCACCGGCAACGCCGACAATGGTCGGCAGCTGCGCCAGCTCGTCGAGGGTGACGCCGAGTAATTCCCGGTGAATCTCCAGATCTTCAACCCGCCTGCCGTCGGCTTGTAGGAAATAACCTAAAATGTCGCCCACTGCGCCTTTACGGGCATACATCAGCTGTTCGCCTTCGCTGATGTAGCCGGAGCGCAGGATAGTCGCGTCGCGGCGCTGGTCGATGGCGCCGATACCCACGACCGCCGCATCCGCCGCGGTGGCCGCCAGAATCACATCCCGCACGCTCGACTCCCGGCGCAGAATTTCAGCCACATCGGCCGAAGAGACCCGCAGCGGCGCCGGAATGATGCTGACGCGACAGGCGGCGTCCAACTGGCCGATGCCGGTCATATAGGGACCCACACCGCCGGAAAGCGTCACCAGTCGTACCTGCTGCGAACTGATAAACCCGCTCAGGTGCTGCAGACAGCTCATGGTGGCTTCGCCAAACCCCACCGCCAGCAGCTGTCCCGGTTCCAGGACTCCCATCAGCGATTGCGCCGCGCCGATCCCCAGCCGCGTATTCATCGGTGGGGTATTGAGCGCTGGCAGCACGCGGGCAATCTTCAGGTCAAAACGCTGTTGCAGCTCGGTTTCCAGCGCCAGACACCCTTCATAGCGGGAGTTGATCTGCACGCGGATCACCCCGGACTGGCGGCCTTTCTCCAGCAGACGGGAGATCTTTAACCGCGGCAGTCCCAGGCGCTCGCCGATATCGTTCTGCGTCAATCCGTCGTGGTAGTAACACCAGGCGACACGCGCCACCAGCTCCTCTTCGGCTAACGCCAGGCCCGCGTAGCGGCTCTCTTCCGTAATGCGTTTTTCGCTCATAAAGTGAACTCTTATAAAAATTTAGATCATATGTTCGTTATTGCGCAGTCGGAAAGTGTGAGCCGTCCGGCAAAAGCGATCTTTCATTGTTTGTAGATTTTTTCCAACCATTTAAAGCATGAAACTGTGATCTTTGCACGGTTTTAAATATAGTTCACCGTCTACGCTTTTGAACATTATTAAATTTAAAAATCATTTGTTCATATGAGGCGCGATGATGAAGCCACTGCTTGAAGCCCGTCAGATTCGCAAACAGTTCTCCGGCATCGCCGTGTTAAAGGGCATTGATTTCACGCTTTTTTCCGGCCAGGTGCATGCACTGATGGGCGGCAATGGCGCGGGAAAATCGACGTTGATGAAGATTATCGCCGGGGTGGAAACGCCCGACGACGGTGAACTCACCTTCGGCGGCCGCGCTTTTGCGCGTCTCAACCCGGCTCTGGCTCATCAGCTGGGCGTTTACCTTGTTCCCCAGGAGCCGATGTTGTTTCCTAACCTGACGGTACGGGAAAATATTCTTTTCCGCCTGCCCGGACGGCCCGATAACAACGGACGTCTGCAGGAGACGCTGCGGCAGTTGAACTGCCAGCTCAATCTGGAGGCGGTGGCCGGGACGCTGGAAGTGGCTGATCAGCAGATGGTGGAGATCCTGCGCGGTCTGATGCGCGATGCGCAGATCCTGATCCTCGATGAACCCACCGCCTCGTTAACCCCTGGCGAGACGGAGAGGCTGTTTCGTCAGATCCGCGCCCTGCAGGATCTCGGCGTCGGTATCGTGTTTATCTCGCATAAGTTGCCGGAGATCCGTCAGATCGCCAGCCATATTTCGGTCATGCGCGACGGCGCGGTGGTGCTGAGCGGCGACACCGCGAGCTACAGCGACGCTCAACTGATCGAGGCCATGACCCCCGCCATGCGCGGACACAATCTCAGCGATACCCAGAAGCTATGGCTGGCGCTGCCGGCGAATCGCCGTACCCAGCCGCAGGATTTCCCGGTGCTACGGGTGGACGATCTTACCGGGGAAGGCTTTATCGATCTCAGTCTGGAGATCCGCGCGGGGGAGATCGTTGGTCTGGCCGGGCTGGTGGGATCCGGACGTACCGAATTTGCCGAGACGCTCTATGGCCTGCGCCCGCCGCGCGCCGGCCGAATCTGGCTGGAAAACCGCGATATCAGCCGCGAGAGCACGCACGCGCGACTTGCCTGCGGGCTGGTTTATTTACCAGAGGATCGGCAGGTCTCCGGGCTGTTTCTCGATGCCCCGGTGCGCTGGAATACGGTGATATTTAACCAGCCATCGTGGTGGCAACAGCGCCAGCGCGAAGCGACGGTGGTGGAGCGCTACCACCGGGCGCTGGGCATTAAACTCAATCACAGCGATCAGAGCGTGCGCACGCTCTCCGGCGGCAATCAACAAAAGGTGCTGCTGGCCCGCTGTCTGGAAGCCAACCCGCTACTGCTGATTGTCGATGAACCGACGCGCGGCGTGGATGTGTCCGCCCGGGCCGACATCTATCAACTGCTGAAAAGCGTCGCCGCGCAAAACGTGGCGGTGCTGATGATATCAAGCGATCTGGATGAGTTTGTCGGGCTGGCCGACCGGGTGGTGGTCATGCACCAGGGCCGGCAGAGCGGGGAGTTACTCCGACAGGCGGTCACCGTCGATCGCATGATGACCCTGGCCTTTGGAGGGCAGTCATGAAAACGTTACTCAGAAACCGCGAGCTGAGCGCGTTGCTGGCGATTCTGGCGCTCTTTGCGCTGCTGATTGCGCTTAACCCCGCCTGGTTCAACCTGCAAATTTTGGCGATGATTTTTGCCAGTTCGCAAATTCTCTGCCTGCTGGCGCTGGGGGCGACGCTGGTGATGCTGACCCGCAATATTGATGTCTCCGTCGGCTCGACCGTCGGCCTGAGCGCGATTGCGGTCGGGGCCGCGCTCAACGGCGGCTATGGCCTGACGGCGGCGATAATCTTTGCGTTGGCGATTGGCGCGTTGGCGGGGGCCTTTAACGGCCTGCTGGTGGTCGGCCTACGCATTCCGGCGATTGTCGCGACGCTCGGTACCCTGGGGCTGTATCGCGGAATGATGCTGCTGTGGACCGGAGGCAAGTGGATCGAGGGGCTGCCCGATAGCCTGAAGTCGCTGTCTGAACCGTTCTTTATCGGCGTGTCGCCGCTGGGCTGGCTGGTGCTGGCGCTGCTGCTGACCGGGGCCTGGCTGCTGGCACGTACCGCCTTTGGTCGCGATTTTTACGCCGTGGGTGATAACCTCGCCGCCGCGCGTCATTTGGGTGTCGCGGTCAATCGCACGCGGATGCTGGCCTTTACGCTCAACGGCATGCTGGCGGCCTGCGCCGGGATCGTCTTTGCCGCGCAGATTGGCTTTGTTCCCAATCAGACCGGTAGCGGGCTGGAGATGAAAGCGATTGCCGCCTGCGTGCTGGGCGGGATCTCGCTGCTCGGCGGAACCGGAACCCTCGTCGGCGCTTTTCTCGGCGCTTTTTTCCTCACCCAAATCGATACCGTACTGGTGCTGCTGCGGCTGCCAGCATGGTGGAACGACTTTATTGCCGGCCTCGTTCTGCTGGGCGTACTGGTGCTCGACGGGCGGCTGCGCCAGGCGCTGGCGCGGCATCAGCGGGCACTGAAGTACAGCCGTTTTCAGCCCGGCAACAAAGGGGGAAAGCACGTCACCCCGTTCGAAAAACGTAAAAACAAAGAGGTGGCGTAGATGAAACTCAACTGGGAAAGTGCGCTGCTGGCATTACTGGTGCTGGAGATCTTGCTGTTTGGGGCGATCAACCCGCGCATGCTGGATATCAACATGCTGCTGTTTAGCACCAGCGACTTTATCTGTATTGGCATCGTCGCACTGCCGCTGACGCTGGTGATCATCAGCGGCGGCATTGATATTTCCCTCGGCTCCACCATTGGCCTGTGTGCCATTGCGCTGGGGGTGATGATGCAGGCAGGCTGGCCGATGGCGCTGGCGATTCCACTCACTCTTGCCATTGGGCTGCTGTGCGGCCTGACGAATGCTGCGTTAATTCATTACACCGGTATCAGCCCGCTGGTGATTACCCTCGGCACACTGTATCTCTACGGCGGCGGGGCGTTGCTGCTGTCGGGAATGGCCGGGGCAACGGGCTATGAAGGGATTGGCGGCTTTCCCGATAGTTTTACCGCCTTTGCCAACTTGACGCTATTTGGCCTACCGCTGCCGCTGGTGATGTTTGCCATTATCACCTTTTTCTTCTGGCTGCTGGCCCATCGCGGGCGTTTTGGCCGCCACCTCTTTTTACTTGGACAAAACCCCAGAGCGGCGCGCTATGCCGCGCTATCGGTCAACGGCATGCCGTATGTGCTGTATGGCCTGGTGGGCGTGGCGTCAGCCATTGCCGCGCTGATTCTGGTCTCCTATTTCGGTTCGGCGCGTTCGGATTTAGGCCGCGACCTGCTGATGCCGGCGCTGACCGCCGCCGTGCTCGGTGGGGCGAATATCTATGGCGGGTCGGGTTCGATACTCGGTACGGCGCTGGCGGCACTGCTGGTGGGGTACCTGCAACAGGGTTTACAGATGGTCGGCATCCCCAACCAGGTGTCGAGCGCGCTGTCAGGGGCGCTGTTGGTTGTGGTGGTGATGGGGCGTTCGCTGAGCCTGCACCGCGAATGGGTGCGGATGACCTGGCGGCGTCTTCTCTCGCGTAAAACAATCGGAGCATAACAAGATGAAAGCAAAACATATCCTGCAAATCAGTGCCCTGGCGCTGGCCATGAGTGTTGCGGTGGCTCAGGCGGCAGACCGTATCGCTTTTATTCCTAAGCTGGTCGGCGTGGGCTTTTTTACCAGTGGTGGCAATGGCGCGAAAGAAGCCGGCAAAGCGCTTGGCGTGGACGTCACTTACGACGGTCCGACCGAACCGAGCGTGTCCGGCCAGGTACAGCTGATCAACAACTTCGTCAACCAGGGCTACAACGCGATTATCGTTTCGGCCGTGTCGCCGGATGGCTTGTGTCCGGCGCTGAAGCGGGCAATGCAGCGCGGCGTGAAGGTCCTGACCTGGGATTCCGATACCAAACCCGAGTGCCGCAGCATCTACATCAACCAGGGAACTCCGCAGCAGCTCGGCGGCCTGCTGGTTGAGATGGCGGAAAAACAGGTGACCAAACCGACCGCGAAAGTGGCGTTTTTCTACTCCAGTCCGACGGTGACCGACCAGAACCAGTGGGTGAAAGAGGCGAAAGCGAAAATCGAAAAAGCGCATCCGCAGTGGGAAGTGGTGACGACGCAGTTTGGCTATAACGATGCCACCAAATCCCTGCAAACCGCTGAAGGGATCTTAAAAGCGTATCCGGATCTCGACGCCATTATCGCCCCTGACGCCAACGCGCTGCCAGCCGCCGCGCAGGCGGCGGAAAACCTCAAACGTCAGGGCGTGGCGATTGTCGGCTTCAGCACGCCGAATGTGATGCGTCCTTATGTCGAGCGCGGCACGGTAAAAGCCTTTGGCCTGTGGGATGTGGTACAGCAGGGCAAAATTGCGGTGAACGTTGCCGATCGGCTGCTGAAAAAAGGCGATCTTAACGTTGGCGATAGCGTGGACATCAAAGATATCGGGACGCTGAAGGTCGAGCCAAACAGCGTGCAGGGCTACCAGTATGAAGCGAAAGGCAACGGTATCGTACTGCTGCCGGAACGCGTGGTGTTCACCAAAGAGAACATCAATAACTACGACTTCTGATGGAGGATGAGATGGCAGATTTAGACGATATCAAAGAGGGGAAAGACTTCGGGTTTGATCGGCCGCAGAAGAATACGCTCTATACGTTGAAAGGCTGTGGCTCGCTGGAGTGGGGGATGCAGTCCCGGCTGGCGCGTATCTTTAATCCGCAGAGCAACCGTACGGTGATGCTGGCTTTCGATCACGGCTACTTCCAGGGGCCGACCACCGGACTTGAACGTATCGATCTCTCTATCGCGCCGCTGTTTGATGAGACCGACGTGCTGATGTGTACTCGCGGCGTGCTACGCAGCCAGGTCCCGGCGGCCACCAACAAGCCGGTGGTGCTGCGCGCGTCCGGCGGTAATTCTATTTTAAGTGAGCTCTCCAACGAGTGCGTTGCCGTGGCGATGGAAGATGCCCTACGCCTCAACGTCTGCGCGGTGGCGGCGCAGGTTTATATTGGCAGCGAATACGAACACCAGTCGATCAATAACATCATTAAGCTGGTGGATGCGGGAAATCGTTTCGGCATGCCGGTGCTGGCAGTAACCGGTGTGGGTAAAGAGATGACCCGCGACGCCCGCTACTTCTCGCTTGCCAGTCGCATTGCTGCTGAGATGGGTGCGCAGTTCGTCAAAACTTATTTTGTCGAAGAGGGGTTTGAAAAAGTCACCGCCAGCTGCCCGGTGCCAATTGTGATCGCCGGAGGCAAAAAACTGCCGGAACATGAAGCGCTGGAGATGTGCTGGCGGGCGCTTGACCAGGGGGCGTCCGGCGTCGATATGGGGCGCAATATCTTCCAGTCCAGCGCGCCGCGGGCGATGTTAAAGGCGGTGAAAAAAGTGGTCCATGAGAATATGAGCGCCCGCGAGGCGTATCAGTTCTGGCAGGAAGAGAAACAGGGAGAGCGAAAATGAACGTGACGCTGGTGGAGATTAATATCAGGCCAGAGCGGGTGGCGGAGTTTCTTGACGTCTTTCGGGCTAACCATGAAGGGGCGCTGAAAGAGCCGGGCAATCTGCGATTTGACGTGCTGCAGGACCCGGAGGTGAAGACCCGTTTTTTTATCTATGAAGCCTATAAAGATGATGAGGCGGTGCTGGCGCATAAGAAAACCCCGCACTACCTGGCCTGCGTGGAAAAGCTCGACCAGATGATGTCGGAACCGCGTAAGAAACGCAGTTTCGTGGGGTTATTGCCGGAATAGCCTTGCACATTGGCCTGCGGGATTTCTGCGGCGAGCGGATTATCGCAGGCCATGTTTCTGGCGAGAGGGGAGTGCTTTAAACTTTCTTTTGTATCGTGGGTAGGGTTTACCGCAATGATAAACCGGACGGTGAGTGCATTATCTTCGCGATGTATTCAACGTATTAATATATTCTGCAAGGAACTGTATATTTAAATATGAATTAGCGAGCCCGGCGGTTTGGTACAAAATAAATAAAGGTTTTTGGTTTGTTTTATTTGAGTTGTTTATTTTTTTTGCATACATTCGGGGTTAGCCATGCTGATAGTAAGGATACTCGATGAAAGCCTCGGACTATTTAAAGATGAAGTTGCAGAGCGACAGACAGCTAGCGGTGTATGGACAACAGGGCGTAATCTCCACATGGAAAGCAATGAAGGGCATTGGTTCTGATATTTACTCTGGGGTTGAGCGGGTAAGCTGGTATTCTTCTTGTTTGCTCCCTCGCTACTATGATGTTTGCAATGAATTGGTTTCTGAAGAACAACGTATGCACAAGTCGATTCTTTCTGTTTTTCGCTATCATGACGTGATAGGTCATATGTTCTACCTCTATTTTGAAATGGTCATTAACGATAGCAAAAATGGCAATCAGCAAGGCAGTGTACGATACGTTGATTCCAGAGTGACAGAAATTGCCACCAAAGTACCGGTTGGAAGGGCAACACGCTTTGCATTGGCTCTGTCTTTTGCGAAAGCGTTTTCTGCATCAGATTTAGTATCGGATGCCGTCATTAAGCGTCTGTCAAGACGCACACCGGCAATCGTCATGGCTCTTCAGCTCTTTGGTACTGAGCAAAAATGTGCTCTTGCCGCGCGACAACTAAAAACACTTGATCCAACGTATTACGCAATCCTTTACAATGCACAAGTTGAAATGTTGTATTACTTTATCGAGTCCATTCTTTCGGATATTATCAAAAAATATCAAATGCAATTCTATAATAACTATGATGAGCTTTATGATTATCTGAAGAGCCACTACCATGTTTAAAAGCTTGCTATCCATCCTCTTTACGGAAATTCTTTTCCCCGCTTGGGTATTTGCAAGCGCATCCCTTTTTCTGTATTTGGTTCCTGAATACTGGTTTATATTGACTGTCATTTCAGTCATTTTGTTGATTATCGTCCATCCGATTTTATTCGGACGATTCGATAAGTACGATAAATAATTTCTACGAAAAGGATTTTTATGTCTAATCCAGCCTATTTATGGTTAACGGATGAAAATGGTTCACCGATGGTCGGCCCGTCGCTGGTATCAGGTCGTGAAGGGGCTATCGAGCTGAAATCGTATACCCATAACGTCAATATTCCGATTGACGGCAATACCGGAAAGTTGACCGGCACGCGTATTCATATGCCAATTATGTTTCAGAAGGAATTTGACCGTGTCACTCCCATGCTTTACCGGGCGTTAAGTACCGGGAGAACTTTGCAATCTGCGATATTCAAACTGTATCAGATTATTGAGGCCGGGTTAGAGCAGGAGTACTTCAATATTATTCTTGAAAATGTAAAGCTGACATCAATCACGCCGGATTTATACCCAGGGGCAGATACCGGAACGCATCTTGAAACGGTGCTTATGCGCTATGAAAAAATTACCTGGAAGCATTGCGATGGCAATATTATCTATACAGATTCATGGAATGAGCGTGCGACATATTAACCGTACAGGCAAACGGCATATGACATGAAGGTGAAAGTCGGGCAGTACTGCATTTGTCTGGCCGGTATGACGGAATGACAGGCGTAAAAAAGCCCGGCGAACATCGTTTTCGCCGGGCTTTTGCTGACTATCTTCAGGCTTGCTCCACAGACACTCGCAGGGCTGCCAGCGCTTTACTCGCCGCTTTGATGACCTGTTCACACTGCTCAATCGTCAGCGTCAGCGGTGGTTCAATACGAATGGTTTTGGCATTATTCAACGTTCCGGCCACCAGCACCCGCTGGCGGAACATCTCGCTGGCAAAGTTGTAGCCGATTTCGTTATCCACGAACTCAATCGCCATCAGCATCCCTTTACCGCGAACTTCATTCACCAGATCCGGGTACTCGCGGGCCAGTTGACGGAAACCGTCCAGCAGCAGATCGCCTTTCTGTTCCGCCTGGGCCGGCAGATTCTGCGTCAGCAGGACGTTAATGGTGGCCAGCGCCGCGGCACAGGCCAGCGGGTTGCCGCCGAAGGTGGTGGTGTGCAGGAACGGGTTGTCGAACAGCACTGAAAACACCTCTTCGGTCGCCACCGTCGCGCCAATCGGCATCACGCCGCCGCCGAGCGCTTTGGCGAGGCACAGAATGTCCGGCTGGACGTTCTCGTGCTCGCAGGCAAACATCTTGCCGGTACGCCCCATGCCGGTCTGCACTTCGTCGAGAATCAGCAGCGCGCCAAACTCATCGCACAGCTTACGCACCGCGGGCAGGTAGCCCTGCGGCGGCAGGATCACGCCCCCTTCGCCCTGTATCGGCTCAAGGATCACCGCCGCCACATCATCACCGGTTTTCTTACACTCACTCAGCAACGTACGCATCGCGTTGATGTCGCCGAACGGTACATGACGGAATCCCGGCAGCAGCGGCATGAAAGGCTTACGGAAAGTGGATTTGGCGGTGGCCGAGAGTGCGCCCAGCGATTTACCATGGAAAGCGCCGCTGGTGGCGACAAACGTAAATTTACCGCGCGGCGACTGATAGGCTTTCGCGAGCTTCAATGCCGCTTCGACCGATTCTGTGCCGCTGTTACAGAAGAAGCTGTATTTCAGTTTACCGGGGGTTAAAGCAGCCAGCGTTTTTGCCAGCATGGCCCGCAGCGGGTCAAGCAGTTCCTGGCTATGAAGAGGTTGTTTAGCGAGCTGATGCTCGACGGCGGAAATCACAACTGGATTACGGTGCCCTACATTAAAAATTCCAAAACCACCCAGACAATCGACAAACTCTTGTCCCTGAGTGTCGACAAGCGTATTTAACCCTCCCGCTTGCCACTCTACGGCTCCGTAATCCCCGCCAGCAGTAACCGATTTTCGGTACTCTAAAAAACCGGGATTCACATGCTCTTTAAAATATTCTCTGACCTCCTGGTTAAGTGCTTTCATCTCCTCATGATCAAGCGTTCGCTTCTCAATGAGATTCAGTGCGTGTGCGCTACAGGCCAGAGCCGATGCGCTGGAAGGTAACCTGTTCAAAATGAGCTCCTGGGACGGGCGTATCACATGATACTGAATTAAGTATTGCAGGGATTACGCCACTTCGGCACGGCAGCTGAAAATCAGGATAAACGCAGCGCGAAAACGAATTTGTGCAAAATTTAATCTCATAGTGATATTTTTGGCATGTTTTACTCCTGAGCGGGTAAGGCAAGCTACCGGGAGTATTCCGCCGCGTGCGTCGCGGCGGTGCAGGTTGCTCAAAATGAGGGCAGGGGAGGCGGCGCGGGAAGATTAATCGAGCTGGGAAATCTCCATGGCCGCGCGGTCAATGACGGCGACAATCTGTTTCAACTGGGCTTCGCTGAGAGGCTGCTGGTTAACTTTTAAATTCAGTACGGCTTTAAAGTTCTCCAGAGCCCGCTTCATTTGTGGGTTTTTACGCAGTTCACAGCCGACCATACGGGCCTGCAAACGTTCCTGGATATGGCCGAGCTGTTCCAGATTCCCGGCATGCAGAAGGCTGCCCTCTGCGGTTATGGCGATTTTTTTGCGGCCATTTTCCTCTTCGACGCTGATAAAACCCTGATCCTGAAGGAGATCGAGAGTTGGATAGATCACGCCCGGACTTGGGCTGTAGTGACCCTGGGTCAGGTTTTCTATCTCTTTAATCAACTCGTAGCCGTGGCTGGCGTTGCGGGTGAGGATGTCGAGGATCACCAGACGCAGTTCGCCATGGCCGAAGAAACGCTGACGGCGTCCGCCACCGCCGCCACCCCGGCGGCTATGCTCCCCGCGTTCGCTGTGTTCACCGTGGTGGCTACGTGGTCCACGACCTTCTTCATGATGATGTCGCATAGTTTTCTCCTGTGTATCTTGATATATCTAATTTATATCTAAAAATTAATAATTAGCAAGTATGAATAGGAATTTTTAATAATTATTTGATTTTAAATGTTTTTATTATGTGATTTATATTTTTTTCTTTTTGCTATGGCTATATCAGAAAAAACTTGCATTCTTTTTTAATGGCAATCATTATCATTTGTGTAAAGTTTAGATATATCTATAAATTTCACGAAGGCGAATGACGATGATAAAAATGAAAGTACCTCAGTACCCGAAACGGGTTCGTAATGCGCTGCGTTTTCGCGAGTTAACCGTGTTGCGCGTTGAGCGCGTTGGCACCGCCTTCCAGCGTATTGTGCTGGGCGGAGACGCGCTGGAGGGATTTGTCTCTCAGGGGTTTGACGACCATACCAAACTCTTTTTTCCGCAAGCCGGCACCACATTTACGCCGCCGCAGGTGACCGAAGAGGGCATTAACTGGGGCGAGGGCCCCCGTCCGGCGACCCGTGATTATACGCCGCTGTATGATGCCGAACGGCATGAACTGGCGTATGACTTCTTTATTCACGACGGCGGTATTGCCAGCCGCTGGGCGCTGGCGGCAAACGTCGGCGATAAGCTGGTGATTGGCGGCCCGCGCGGTTCGCTGGTGGTGCCCGAAGATTATGCCTGGCAACTGTATGTCTGTGATGAATCCGGGATGCCTGCGCTACGCCGCCGTCTGCTGGGCCTCAGTCGCTTGCCCGTGCGCCCGCAGGTGACGGCGCTGGTGACGATCGGCGAGGCGTCGTATAAAGATTATCTGGCGGATCTGCAGGACTTTAATATTGAGTGGATCATCGGCCATCATTTATCCGCCGTGGCTGAACGTCTGGCGCAGGTTAGCGTAGCTGCGGAAGATTACTTTATTTGGGTGACCGGTGAAGGCGCGGTGGTGAAATCGCTGCTCGGTCGGTTTGAAAATGACGAAATTGACCCGCAACTGGTGCGCTCCCAGGCCTACTGGCACAGTAAATAGGCCGGGTTACGGCAGGAGGCCGGAGCGATCCCCGAGCGGCGGCATCAACGCCTTGCCTGAGCTGCCGGCCCCAGGCTAAGCGCGCCGTCGGTGATGTTCATGCGCTTAGAAGAAAAGGCGCTTACCCGCACTGTTTTTCCTCCAGGGTTTTCAAAATCTGTGCGACCGCATGGGCACCTGGGTCCATATTGCCCAGCAGGCTGTCGCTGTTGAAGTACGACGTGCGCCCGGCTCATGGCCGGAGCCGCCGCCGGAGATGACGGGACGTTACTTTTGTTGAGATCGCGACGAACGACCACGCGAATCGTCGGGTCGTTCTCCAGACGCGCCAGGTTGTTCCACGGGCAGTCAATACTCGTACTTTCAATGACATCGTCGACGAGTCGGGGGCGCTGATTAAAAAAGAATTGAGACATAACGGTTCCTGGAGGTTGAGCGAAAACAGAATCCCCGGAGGCGTAGCCTCCGGCATGAAGAATGAACGACAGAAAGTAATGAAGAGATCGTCAGGTACGGATCACGCGTTTTTCGGCGACATCGAGCGTAAGAGGTTCACCATCGCGTATCGGCTTCAGGGTATCTCCCTGCTGGCACAGGCAGGCGATTCCGGCCTGACGAGCGATAATCGCGCCGTGGGATGCCTCGCTCCCTTCCCGCAGACAAATCCCTTTGACCCGATAGGGATCCAACTGCAAGACGGTGGAAGGAAAGAGATCGTCGGCGATGATAATCGTCGGCTCATGCACTGCCAGCGGCTCCTCGCTGCCGCCTTGCAGATGGCGCAAAATCCGGTGGCACAGATCGTCGATATCAATATAGCGCGCTTGCAAATAGGCATCGTCCAACTGGCGATACTGCTGGCTGAGATCGGCCAGTACCTGATACCACGCCCACTCCGCATTGCATCGTTCCTGGCGCAGGATGTCGCAGGCGGCTTCATAGAGGTCAGGATCGTCGAGCAGCGTGTGGTGGCCGGAGAAAATGGCCGCAATATCGGCAGAATAGCGCTCTTCCGCCAGCGTGGTCAGCGCATTGAGATCGTCCAGCGTCTGGCCGATCGCCTGTTGCAGGCGCCGCTGTTCATTAGCGATATCGGCGCCGTTTTGCCGTACTGGCCGGGCGCCAGGCAGCGGATAGCGGAGCGCTTTTCCCTGCACGCGCTCGGCGGGGGGAGTCAACACCGCTGGCGCGGCGTCTGGCTGCTCGCCAAAGTTCTCCGCCGCCAGCGCCTGAAATGCCGCCAGCGCCGCTTTGGCATCCGGCCCGCGGGCTAGCAGCCTTAATGTATCGTTGCAGCGTACCTGCAACAGGGCAATCTGGTTAATGCTGTCCGGTGAGACGCATTTGCCGCCTTTCTCCAGCAGCAGATCGGCATTGAATCCGGATAATGCAGCAACCAGCCTCGATGCCGGACGAACGTGTAAGCCGTTATGGTTTTTAATGACCACCGAGACGGACTCGCCGCTCAGATCGTCGGCCATCGGCGTGGCCTGTGGGCCGTTCTGTACGAGCGATGGTAACCCCAGCTGTACGCGCTTAGCCTCCAGGGCGTTCATGGCGTCGGCGATCACTTTATCGATATCCGATCCGGTGGCGGCGCTGACTGTTGCCGCCAGAGTGCCCTCGACCAACGGCGCGGCGCACAGGCGAACCTTCGCCGCGATCGTCGGATCGAGGAGATCCAGCGCGGTTTCTGCGCTGAGCAGGGCGCTGCCGATATCCATCATCACCAGCACGTGGTCGCTATCGGCAACGGATTCAATAGCCTCCATCACCTTAACGGGATCGGTGCCGATCGGGTTTTCAGGATCGTCAATGCCAGCGGCGATCGCCAGTTTACAGCCACCGCCCGTTAGCATCTGCCGGGCCAGTTCTCCGACACCTTCGCCCAGTCGGGCGCTATGAGAAACAATCACCAGGTTTACCATCGTGTTATCCTTACTCTTTGGCTGCTGCAGCCAGCTCCTGAATCATGAACATCACCGAGGTTGCGCCAGGATCTTGATGACCGATGCTGCGTTCGCCGAGGTAACTCGCGCGGCCTTTGCGGGCCTGCATGGTGATAGTGGAACGGGCGGCTTCCTCCGCTTGTGTCGCGGCAGCATCCAGCGCGTGCTGAACCGACAGGTGTTGTTCGCTGGACTGGCGCAGTGACTCGACGACCGGAAGCCAGACGTCGCACATGGTTTTATCGCCGGGTTCCGCTTTCCCCCGGTTGACCACCCCGTCCGCCCCTTCGCGCATCATCTGGTGCAACTCGTCGAGGGTCAGACTCTGATGAGCTTGCGTTACCTGGGCTGCACGAATAAAGAAAGTACCGAACAGCGGGCCGCTGGCGCCTCCGACGTTGGAGAGCAACGTCATTCCGGTGTTCTTAAGAATAAAACCGATGTCTTTATCGGCAATGGACGGCAGTTTTTCCACCACCTTGCTGAAGCCGCGATACATATTCAGACCGTGGTCGGCATCACCAATCTCTTTATCCAGGCCGGTTAAAAAATCTTTCTCTTTGGTGAAAATGTCGCCGCAGCGATAAAGCCAGTTAACGATTTGCGTTCTGTTCAGTGACATGTCGTGCTCCTTAATGGCCCCAGTTCAGCGCCGGGGTGTGAACGGGGGCATCCCATAATGCCAGCGTGTCGTCATCGACTTTCAGCAGAGTGAGGGAGAAGCCCACCATATCCAGCGAGGTACAGTAGCTGCCGATGAGGTTGCGTTCGATAGTGATGCCGTTCTCCTCGCAGCGCGTGGCCAGGCGGTTGTATACGCCGTACAGCTCCGACAGCGGGGTGGCACCAAGATTATTGACCAGGGCGACGACACGGTCGCCCTTTTGCAGCGCCTGTTTGCTTTGTGTGACGTCCTGCCAGTTTCCTTTGACCATATCCCATTGACGTAGCGTGCGGCTGTAGGTGCCGTTCTCCAGCAGGGTGTCGAACATCTCATCGACGGTGCGATCGAGAGAACTGAAAGGGCGACGGTCGATACCCGGTTCGCCGTGGATACCGACGCCGAACTCCATCTCATTCTCCTGTAATTCAAATGACGGCTGTCCGGCGGCCGGCACGGTGCAGGCGCCTAGCGCAACCCCGATGGAGTGACCGAGGTTGTTAAGCTTGCGGCCTAACGTTGCGCAGGCCTCCAGCGAATCGCCGCGTTCGGCGGCCGCGCCGACCAGCTTCTCAACCAGCACGGTGTTGGCGACGCCGCGGCGTCCGGCGGTGTAGAGGCTGTCTTTGACCGCCACGTCGTCGTCGATCACCACGGTGGTCACCTTGACGCCGCTTTCGTGCAGCAACTCGGTGGCGGTTTCGAAATTGAGGATATCCCCGGTGTAGTTTTTGATGATCAGCAGCACACCTTCGCCGCCGTCGATATTCATCGCGCACTCGAACATTTTATCCGGGGTCGGGGAGGTGAAAATCTCGCCCGGACAGGCGCCGGCAAGCATACCTTTGCCAATATAGCCGCAGTGCATCGGCTCATGTCCACTGCCGCCGCCGGAGAGCAGCGCCACTTTCCCGGCGACCGGCGCATCGGCGCGGGTGACATAAACCGGGTCCTGGTGCAGCGTTAATTCAGGATGGGCTCTGGCAAGGCCAAGCAGTTGTTCACTCAGGACATCTTCGACACGGTTAATCAGTTTTTTCATTATTTATGCTCCGTCGGAGTGATGCGATGCGACCTCTCTAGCCACGGAGGCGGTCATCGTGTAGGGGTTTCGTCTGGCGTAAAGAACCGCCCGGCGATGTCATGATTCTGGCTGAGTTAATGGAAAAAAAAATGTCGCGAAAACGAGTTTCATAACGGAACATGCTTATTAATTTTTGTTCCGTTATGAAACGTTATTGCCGATGAAAAGAGAAAAATGAGAGCTGAGGCTATTTTTTCGCTCTACGGTCATCGACGGTAACCGGGGCAACGGATGCTTTTTAATTTTTTTTCTGCTGTCGATGGCATCAGCATTGGCAGATTATCCGTTTTTTTCCGTAGCATGACGGCGAATGGACGGATCGGGATCGCAATCCCACCATTTTCCGGTAATTAATGTTCCAATATGGAACGTTAAAAAAATTCTCTGTTTCATATCAGAACGAAAACGGCAAAAATTTTTTTGTTCGACGCTCGCCCTACAGTGTTTGCATCGCTCCGGCCACGATCCCGTTTCCGCCATGAACCGCAGGCTGAACAGGATGACGCCAGGGCTCATCATGTAAAACATGCACTTATTTGAGGGTGAAAGGAATGCTAAAAGTTATTCAATCTCCGGCCAAATATCTTCAGGGCCCTGACGCATCCACGCTTTTTGGTCAGTATGCCAAAAATCTGGCGGACAGCTTTTTTGTCATTGCCGATGACTTCGTGATGAAGCTGGCGGGGGACAAAGTACTCAATGGCTTGCATAACCACGGTTTAAGCTGCCACGCGGCCCGTTTTAACGGCGAATGCAGTCACGCGGAGATCAACCGCCTGATTGCCATTCTGCAGCAGCACGGTTGCCGCGGCGTGGTGGGGATTGGCGGTGGGAAGACGCTCGATACCGCTAAAGCCATTGGCTTCTACCAGAAGCTGCCGGTGGTGGTGATCCCGACGATTGCCTCTACCGATGCGCCAACCAGCGCGCTGTCGGTTATTTACACCGAAGCCGGTGAGTTTGAAGAGTATCTGATCTATCCGAAAAACCCGGATATGGTGGTCATGGATACGGCAATTATTGCTAAAGCGCCGGTGCGTCTGCTGGTGGCCGGGATGGGCGATGCGCTCTCGACGTGGTTTGAAGCGAAGGCCTGCTTTGACGCCAGAGCGACCAGCATGGCTGGCGGACAGTCCACGGCGGCAGCGTTAAGCCTGGCCCGCCTGTGCTATGATACGCTGCTGGCCGAAGGTGAAAAAGCGCGCCTGGCGGCGCAGGCTGGCGTGGTGACGGATGCGCTGGAGCGCATTATCGAAGCCAACACCTACCTCAGCGGCATTGGGTTTGAAAGCAGCGGGCTCGCTGCGGCGCACGCCATTCATAACGGCTTCACCCTTCTCGAAGAGTGCCATCATTTGTACCATGGCGAAAAGGTGGCGTTTGGCACCCTGGCGCAACTGGTGCTGCAAAACAGCCCGATGGAAGAGATTGAAACGGTGCTGGGCTTCTGCCAGAAAGTTGGTCTGCCGGTGACCCTGGCGCAAATGGGCGTCAAAGAGGGCATTGAAGGGAAAATTCAGGCGGTAGCGCAAGCGACCTGCGCGGAAGGCGAAACGATCCATAACATGCCATTCCCGGTGACGGCAGACAGCGTTTACGCCGCGATCCTGACGGCCGATTTGCTCGGCCAGCAGTGGCTGGCGCGCTAACGTCTCGCTAACCCGCTTTCTACAGTGAGAAGTGTGTACTCCCCTTCGGCCGCCTCTGCCGGAGGGGTTATCTATTTTAAACAGCGGAAAAGGAAATGGCGGCACAGACTCAGGACTCCGGAAAAACAGTATCATCCGTTATCAGCCAGTCATGGCAGCGTTGCAGCCGGTTTATGCCACGGGAGACCTGGCATAAACCGCATCAGGCGCAGGGGTTGACCTTCGAATCGATGTGCCGACGTAAAACCGCGCTGTTGACCATCGGCCAGGCCGCGCTGGAAGATGCCTGGGAGTTTATGGATAGTCGACCTTGCGCGTTGTTTATTCTCGATGAGTCCGCCTGTATTCTCAGCCGCTGCGGCGAACCGCAGACGCTGGCGCAGCTCGCGGATCTCGGTTTTCTTGATGGCAGCTACTGCGCGGAAAGCATTATCGGCAGCTGCGCGCTCTCGCTGGCCTCGATGCTGGGGCAACCGGTGAAAACCACCGGTGAGCAACATTTTAAACAGGCGCTGCACGGATGGTCATTTAGCTCCACACCGGTGTTTGATAACCACGGTCGCCTGTTTGGATCCATTTCGCTGTGCTGTTTGACTGAGCAGCAGGCCTCCTCTGATTTGTCTCTGACGCTGGCTATCGCCCGGGAAGTGGGCAACTCGCTGTTGACCGACAGTCTGCTTGCCGAATCGAACCGCCATCTCAACCAGATGTATGGCCTGCTCGAAAGCATGGATGACGGCGTCATGGCGTGGAATGAGCAGGGGGTATTGCAGTTTCTTAACGTCCAGGCCGCGACGCTCCTGCACCTGGATGCCCAGGCTAGCCAGGGGAAAAATATTCACGACCTGGTGACGTTGCCAGCGCTGCTACGTCGGGCGATTAAGCACGCGCGGGCGCTGAATCATGCGGAAGTGACGTTTGAGAGCCAGCATCAGTTTATCGATGCCGTCATTACCCTCAAGCCCATCGTCGAAGAGCAGGGCAACAGCTTTATTTTACTGCTGCATCCGGTGGAACAGATGCGCCAGCTGATGACCAGCCAGTTAGGTAAAGTGAGCCACACTTTTGCGCAAATGTCCGCGGACGACCCGGAAACGCGACGGCTGATTCATTTTGGCCGTCAGGCGGCGCGGGGCGGTTTTCCGGTCCTGCTCTGCGGGGAAGAGGGAGTCGGTAAGGAACTGCTCGCCCAGGCTATTCATAATGAAAGCGAACGGGCGGACGGTCCCTATATTGCGGTCAACTGTCAGCTGTATGCCGACAGCGTGCTGGGCCTGGATTTTATGGGCAGCGCGCCGACCGATGACGAAAACGGGCGCCTGAGCCGCCTGGAGCTGGCCAGCGGCGGCACCCTGTTTCTGGAGAAAATAGAATATCTTGCGCCGGATCTGCAATCCGCGCTGCTGCAGGTGATTAAGCAGGGGGTGTTAACACGCCTCGATGCCCGACGCCTGATTCCGGTGGATGTTAAGGTGATTGCGACCACTACCGTTGATCTGGCTAATCTGGTGGAGCAGAACCGCTTCAGTCGCCAGCTCTATTACGCGCTGCACTCGTTTGAAATAGCTATTCCGCCGCTGAGATTGCGGCGCAACAGTATTCCTTCGCTGGTGCATAACCGCCTGCGTAGCCTGGAGAAGCGCTTTTCATCGCGCCTGAAAGTGGATGACGACGCCCTGGCGCAACTGGTGAACTACTCCTGGCCTGGCAATGACTTTGAGTTAAACAGCATCATTGAAAATATCGCTATCAGCAGCGATAACGGCCATATCCGCCTGAGCAACCTGCCGGAATATCTCTTCTCCGAGCGGCCGGGCGGCGATACCGCATCGCCCCTGCTGCCTGCCAGCCTGACCTTCAGCGCTATTGAAAAAGAGGCCATTATCCATGCCGCCCGCGTCACCAGCGGCCGGGTACAGGAGATGTCCCATCTGCTGAATATCGGACGTACGACGCTGTGGCGTAAGATGAAGCAGTACAATATCGACGCCAGCCAGTTTAAGCGCAAAATCCACGACTAGTTTTCCTCGCTCCCCACGATTTGGGGGGCGTAGTTGCGGTTTTTCCGGGGTCACCGGGTATTTGCTGTCGGTCATGGATGACGGGCTCGTTTATACCCCCAGCGCCGGACTTATCGGGCAGAAAAACGCCATGCAAACGTTTGACTGCGGTCTGAATCAAAGAAAGGCAACGATCTCTTTGATATCGCCGCAGACTTGGGTCCATATTATAAACATGTTCATCACATGGTTAATTTTAAGGATAAGAGCATGCCAACAGCGATAGATAAAGCATTAGATTTTATTGGTGGAATGAACACATCGGAACCGGTTCCGGCTTCAATGGATGAAAGTACGGCTAAGGGCATTTTAAAATATCTCCATGAGTTAGGTGTTCCGGCTAGCGCGGACGACGTCATGGCTCGCGGTGAACAGGAAGGATGGAATTCCGGGTTCACCCATAAAGTGGCCGGATGGGCGGAGAAAATCGCCGCGGGCAACCGTATCGTGATTAAAAATCCAGAGTACTTCTCTTCTTATATGCGGGAGCAGCTCCGGGAGCGGGTGTAAGCGGCACGTTTTGAAGAATGATTCTGTAGCCGATATCCTGCACCATCAGATAAAAAGGAGCAACGTTGCTAACGTCGCTCCTTATATTTTTGCAGACGATGAATATGCAGAATAATTTGAGATTGCCGCACTAAGCGATGTATTGAGCATGACAGGAAATTCTGAATATCTGCAGCCAGCAATACGTTACTCTCATCCAGAAACGTTTATTCATCTCTTTTCTTTTCGCGCCTGAACATGATGCGGTGCTTTCTGCCGCTCATGAGCGATGAAACCGAAGACACAGCCATGCGAAGGGGGATTCCTTCGTTGCGGTATGCCCTGGCCGACGATACCGAATAAAGAAAAGTGTGCCAGCGGATCCCTGTTATTCCACTTTCTCCGGAGCGATACCCGATGCGCATCGGGTGAAGAAGGCCTCTCCACGCAATAGCGAATTAATAGAGAAGGTCTGCTGTGGTTATTTAACCGCGGGTGTTTTCCAGCTATCAAGTTTTGCCTTTGACCATGAGCCATAAGCCGCATTAGGAAGAACGATCCAGTCAACGCCGAAATGTTGTGCGTTTGATTCAACCAACTGACGTTGCTCCTCGGTGGACTTTTTATTTTTAAATTGAGCGGCAAAATCTGGCAGGCTGTCGCCAAACAGCATAATGATCTGCTGGTTTTTCATGATGGCCTGGCGACGTTCTTCTTTGGTTCCTGTATCAAGAAGGACGCTCTCTTCAGAGACCTGCGGCAGGCCGAGAGATTTTAGAGTATTGAGCGTGTCCGTTTTGTTTTCATTAGTACGGTCAGATACATAGTAAATACGAACGTTGTGGTGAGCCGCATTATCAAGGAAAGCTTTTGCTCCTGGGATCAGACCCGGATTACCCTGTTTTTCCCAGTCGCCCCAGGTATCCCATTTTGTATAGTCATGACACTGTTCCATGTCCCGTGCCAACAATGGTGTGTTGTCGAGCACCGTTTCATCAAGATCCATTACGACAGCGTATTTTTCCGGTGCTTTCAGTCCATTGACTTTTTCGTTAAAACGCTCGGTGGCAAAGCGATATGTCTGAATCTGAAGCGCCATAACTTCAGCCGATTTTTGCTGATATCGAAGGGCCATTTCATAAGCCTTTGGTTCGCACAGTTTGTTATCAGCGGCTACTGCTGATGCACTTAATACAGGTAACGCCAGCATCAGAGCTTTACTCATTGAATTCACAGTTTATTCCTTACATGGTGCTCAAAATGGCGAAAGAATAATTGCCTTATGTGACAAAAAAATGAATGCCCTGTGGGAAGGAATTGTGGGCCATAAGCATGAAAGCACAGCAATCCAGAGGTCGTAATTATTGGGCGCCAAAAATAGGTCAACGAGAAAGATAACGCTTTGATCCTTCTCTTGATTCTCTTTGGATTGCGAAAGAACGGCGCCGCTGGCGGCTTTTCGCTGGCGCTTGCGGTGTCTGGCGGGGCAACGCCGGGTTTTTACCACCGAGCAGGTGATTTATATTCTGTCTTACTCACTGATGGTACCTCTACGGCACCCTCCGGTAAAAGAAAAGGAGCTGCGATTTCTCGCAACTCCTTGTTTTGTTTGGTGGCCCCTGTTGGGTTTGAACCAACGACCAAGCGATTATGAGAATGGCGTTACCATCCTACCTTAAGATACTTTGTCATAATAAATCAATAGGTTAACAAACTCATTGACACTGTATAAATAACCAGAAATACTCTGTTTTACCTGTTTATGGCACCCCCACGGGACCCCCAGAATGGAACCCCCGTGACCAAACGATCTTTTTGCGCAACGAGTATGACTGAAAAAACGTTCAGATTTACCAAATCGAAAATCGAGGGGTTGCCTCCGGCGCTCAAAGGTTGCCGGGTGGAATACCGTGATTCTGAGGTGCAGGGGCTTATCCTGCGCGTTACTGCTGGTGGCGTGAAGACGTTCAGTGTTTCGCGTAAAAAGCACGGCGAGCACTTTCGGGTGACACTGGGGCGATTCCCGGATCTAAGCGTAGAAAATGCCAGAACGATGGCCGTAAGGTCTCTGGGTGAAATGAGCATGACCCGGAAGAACCCAAACGACCTGCGGAAGCAGGACGAAAAACGCCTGATAACGTTGCAGGATGCTTTCGAAGAGCGCCTGAAGGTGAGGGGGCACCGGATTAGCCAGACCACAGCGGATCAATACCGAGGGTTACTCACCAATTATTCCGGTGACTGGATGAATCAGCCAATGCTGCATATCACCCGTGAACGAGTCGAGAAGCGTCACAAAGCTATTTCGGAAGGAACAGTGTGGTTTGGGGAGGATCGCTCAAAGTTTCGTGCTGGTGTAGGGACGGGAAGCAAATCACAGGCCGACGCCTGGGGTCGAGCTATCCGGGCTGTATTCCGTTTTGCATGGGACCATTATCGGGACGATGAGGGCCGCAGTCTGTTACCTGAGCCGCCGACTATGGTGCTCAGCACGAAAGGCCACTGGCACGGGCTGGTGCGTAAAACGGAGCGTGTCAGGAATACCGATCTGGGGCGCTGGTTTGCAGCTATTGAGCAGGTACGCCTGCAGGCCGCTGAAAATCGGGATGACTTCGCACAATCCGCCTGTGACGCTATCTATATGGCGATGTTTACGGGGCTGCGTAAGTCTGAAATCCTTCAACTTGAGTGGAGTCGGGTTAATATTCCAGCCCTTTACTTTTGGATTGATAAGACGAAGAACGGCGATCCGCTGGAGCTTCCTATTATTCCCTCTTTATTGAAAATGTTCCGCCGCCGGTTATCACTCCGTAAAGGTGATGAGCCGTATGTATTCCCCGGAAAGGATGGCGGTGTTATCGGTGAGTCGAGAAAGGTTATCAATAGGATTGTCGCTGCAACTGTTCCGGTACCTAATCCTGATGCTTTGCCGCCAGTTAGTTTCAAATATCACGATGCCCGCCGCACGTTTGGATCTGCTGCTGCCCTTGCTGGTCTTGGTCATGACCTGATTAAACGCTTGTTGAACCATAGAACGCTACGTAGCGCCGATGTAACGGAAGGATATTTGCATTTTGGTGCCGATGAATTGCAGGAACACGCTGAGAAAGTAGAGCGTTATTTGTTAGAAAAGGCGGGACTTGCGGAGAGCACAAGAACTATTGATGCGCAATTGCTTTCTGCACTAGGAACTCTTAGTGATGAACAAAAAAGAAAGATGATTTTTGAACTGATGAATGAAAATGTGCATGGGGTAAAATATGGTAAATAACAATAAGAACAATGCAAGATTTAATTATTTATCTATGCTTGAAATAATTGATGGTAAGGCGAAAAATGCTTCCAATATACCTTTGTTAAATTCTAATTTTAAGTCTATTCCTTATATCGAAAGATTAATTCATGCATATAAATACGATCGCGATGAAGTTCACCTTCCTCCTGAGTTGTGCTCTGATGATGTATCTGAAGACTTGGAAACCTTACTTAAAACTGTTGTTCTAATGGAGCTTGTAGGGTTGTCAGATACTGCAAGAAAGTTAAAAAAATACATTCATAAGATAAATTTAATTAAAGATTTGGAAGTTGGTATTTTTGATTGTATTGTTAATGAAGAAGCAAGAAAAATAATCTCTGAAACAAATAGAAAAAATGCATCAGGTGTAAGGAATATTAAAAATAATGAATGTGTGGAAATTATGCGTGCAACATGGGAGAGACATCCAAATGCCAGTAAGAACCGTATGGTTGAGCTTCTCTTCAATCATTTTAATGGTGCAGTTAGCCGTGAAACGCTTAAAAGATGGATTAAATCAAATGAACTTGGTCCCAAAGAAGAAGTCAGGCCAGCACCTTTCTTTCAATTGGTCATACCGTCATAGCGCCTTTTGACCCCATCAAAGCGCACTTTGATCCCATCATGGCGCGTTTTGATCCAGTTATTGCCCGCTCTTACTCTACCGCCTAAATAATCAATCATAGATATTCATCATCACTAATAACCGCTAGTTGATGGTGATACCCATGCATTTAATCGAAGCAAAACCTCTCGAAAGACTGACCAGAACTGAAGCCGCAGAATATTTAGGTGTGAATAGTCAAACGTTGGCAAACTGGGCACACACAGGCCGGGTTAAGATTCCTCATCATAAGATTGGGCGTAAGGTCGTTTACTTCAAATCTGACTTGGATAGCTATCTGGCTTCAGTTCGTCGTGTACAAACCGCTTAACTAATACAGGTAATCGTAAATGAAAAAATTAACTGTCAGCGGCCAGACTAATCCTGAAACCAGCAAAAAGGCTAATTTCACGGCAAATGAAAATGATATTTCTGTAATTAAATTTGAAGGACGCACGGTCAGGATTGTGAATGTCTTCGGTGAGCCGTGGTTCGTTGTCTCTGATGTATGCCAGGCGTTGGAAATCAGCAACCCTACCAGTGCCGTTGCCTCTCTGGATGGTGACGAGGTAATGACCCTAACTTTAACTGAGGGTCATTCGGGTAAGCGTGGTGGAGCACGTAGCTGGAATATGGCCGCAGAATCCGGCTTCTATAAACTGATTGCCCGCAGCCGCAAGGCATCCACTGCTGGGACGTTCGCCCACCGCTTCAGCAATTGGGTATTCCGAGAGGTTATCCCGTCCATACGTAAAACCGGTTCATACGGCGTCCCGTTCTCATTCCTGAATGACTTCAGTCGCCGCAAGGATCAGTACACAAAGAAAGCCAGTAAGTGCGGTAGCGACCTACAGGCGTGCAAAGGAGAGAAAGCCCGTCTTGAGATGGAAGAAATTGGATTATGGAGAAAGTATCAACCCGGCTTACTGGAGGGAATGGAAGATGATGCATAAAACAAAGGCAGCTTTGCAGAGCTGCCAATGTCACTACGAAATATTCAAGCAGAGCCAGCATACCAGGATTAGTGCTGGTGGTCAAAGTCTGACCAGAGTGCAAATTTGCATTCTGGTAGATAACCCATTGTCTTTATGGCAAAGCTCAAAATTGAGTTTTGTGTCTAAGTCATTGATTATTCCATCAGTCCTCACTTTGAGGACTGGTGCTGGTGGTCAAAACCTCACCCAACTCAATTTTGAGGGCACTGATTTTATTCAACTTTTTTGCAAAGCCTTTTCGCACCCAGGGCGCAATAAATCGTGCTCATTGCTTCCGCAAATGCTCTTTGCCGTGAAGCAGGATTTTAAGAGAAAGGCGGCAACAATTAAAACAGCCGCCAAGATGATAATTTTTTTCATCGCTCATCCTTTTGGCTCGATGCCGCGCTGCTGTAGCTCCTTGCGGATGATGCGCTTTATCCAGGCCGCCAGCGACTCATCACCATCTTGCTGCTGGGCCTGTTCCATTAGCTCGCGTAACTCAGGGTCTAGTCTGAACTGGAATGGTGGATTACCACGTCTTTCATTTTTGTGTGTTGACACGTCAATTACACCCGATGTAATGTGTTTATGTGTGGTGACACATTACATACATGTGTTGCAAATAGCAACGCCCCGGAGTGCGGGAACACTAACGAGGCGTCTAACCAAACCGTTAAGTGAGGTAACAGTTATGGCTGACAATCAGTCTACCCAAACTCGCCCCAAATATCAGTATCGTTTTCTGGCCCTCAACCGCCATGACAAAAAGGCTAAGCCCTGCCGCCTGTCCGTCGAGGCAGCAACCGAACGCGAAGCCCGTAGCATTCTGGCACCCCACTTCATTCTGTCTCTGGCCGCACGTCTGCCAGCTCGTGAGGTGAGCCATGCATGAGTTGACCATCCAACAAGTCGCTGAAAAAGCGTATCAGGCGGAAATTATTCCCCTTCTAATGAGAGAAAAGACACCTGCACGAATGGAGGATTGCGAAATCGACGCGCTGCTCGTGATGCTACAAAATTTGATCGGCGATGTAAGTGGTTTTCTTGGTGAAGAAGAATCACGTGCAGAAGTTAGCGGGGTGAATCATGCCTAAATCAATAAAAATGCCTGTTGTTCATTTATCGCTACCAGTCCCTGAAAACTTCACAGGGAAAGTGCTTGTGAATGTTGAAAAAGGCATAGCTATTAATGGCTTTCCATTAAGACCAGATGAGTTTGTTGGTTCCGTCGATAGCTTTATTGAATGTTGCCGCCTGATTGGGTTTCAGGTAACACCACGCCAGTAATTAAGGATTAGAAATATGAACATTATTAATTCCGGCTTAATTGCTGGCGCTCATACTCAACCTAAATTTACCTGGTTGTTTCTGGCTACTTATGCCGATCCGCAAGCGCTCCCTGTCGTTCTGCGCACTCAGGCCAATACCGAATATGAAGCCCGTTCACAGTTGGCTGGTGATTTTTCTCTGGCATTCGCGGCTAAAATTCGTACTGATTGCCCTCTCACTTGCCATTGGATGGATCGGGATAGTTCTGTTTTGTGGCCTGTAATGGGCTGCAGTGTTGAAGCCTCGCCCCAGCAAGGGAGTAAGTAGTAATGATCAGCAATGTCAAATTTAACGAGCTGGAAAAGCGCGTTGATCTGCTGGTGGAAAAGGTGTTGACCCTTGAGCAGCAGATCAAATCACTGACTGACAGCCAGGGGGGAGAAATCCCTCCCGGTATGGCACCAGTGTCTACTCTGGCCGCTGAGTTCGGTATCTCCACCAAAAAGGCTGAAGAACTGGCGAAGAACACCGGCGTGATGATGGTGAAGCTAAAAGGTGGTGGCTTTGTTGCACCTGAAGAGAAATTCAGGGAAGCGGCCCGGTTGGTGCTGCGGAGCGCTAAACGTAAATACGGATCGGCGTACTGGTATCACCCGTTGTTAGGTAAGTTCCAGATGAGTGGAGGGATCCCAAAGTGACAGACACCGTAATCAAACCAGAAGACATTTCCGACGCGCTCTTTTCCTGCGTGTATTCCTGGGTCAATGGCCATGCCATCGACAAGAAAGGGGCGGATGCTGCTGTAGCCCGCCACCGTGACAGTACTTCACCTTATGGCGTACTGGCGCGTCGTCTGTGTGAGTTTGTTGCCGGTAGTGGTCCAACTTACGAAGAATTATGTGATTTGGGCCTGGTATTGACCGATGCCAGCAGACAGAAAGAAAACCGCATTGCGCTGGTGGCGGAGATTATCGGCGATGAGGTTAAACAGCTTCTCTGTGATGCAGAGCGGATTAACCGGATATTCCCGCAACCGAAGCCGGAGAAAAAGAGGCGCGTCACTGATGCGGCCACGTCCTCACTTAACCAGATGGGCCCAAGTCAGCGCGGGGAGGTGCTTCTTGATCACTATGGTGGATTGCTGGCGCTTCACCAGGAATCGGACACGGTGCACCACTATAACGGGGTGATATGGACGCCGGTCAGCGATAAGGCACTTGCCCGCCAGATGGCGGCAATATTTATTGAGGCTGATGCGCCATATTCCATGACGGCCATGAAAAATGCTGTCGATACGATGAAGTTAAGCCTGCCTCCGATGGGAGCCACAGAACGTAACCTGATTGGCTTCTCTAATGGCGTTTTTGATACCCGGAAGGGTGTATTCCGTGCCCACCAGAGAGAGGACTGGTTACTGGTCGCCAGCGAGGTTGAATTCGGGAAGGTGACTGAGGGGGAGAGACTTGAAGCCCATGCGCCTAACTTCTGGCGCTGGCTGCAGCATGCCACTGCAAGAAATGACAGAAAAGCGTCACGGCTACTTGCCGCGCTTTATATGGTGATGGCTAACCGCTATGACTGGCAGTTGTTTCTTGAGGTAACGGGGCCTGCCGGCAGTGGTAAAAGCGTTATGGCTGAAATCTGTACCATGCTGGCGGGTAAGGGTAATACGCAGTCGGCCAGCATGTCAGCGCTGGAGAATCCCAAGGAGCGTGAGTTGCTGGTGGGGTATTCGCTTATCGTCATGCCCGATATGACGCGCTACGTAGGTGATGGAGCAGGGCTGAAAGCGATAACCGGCGGGGATAAGGTATCAATCAACCCGAAGTACAGACAACCCTACTCGATGCGTATACCGGCTGTCATTCTGGCGGTTAACAATGATGCCATGCGGTTCAGTGATATTGGTGGCGGGATATCAAGACGGCGGGTGATTTTTAATTTTTCAGATGTGGTCAGTGAGGATCAGCGTGATCCAATGCTGGTGGAAAAAATCGAGTCGGAACTCCCTGTGATTATCCGCCACCTGTTAACCCGTTTCGTGAAACAGGACGAAGTGAAACAGCTTTTGCGTGAACAGCAACGTTCTGATGAGGCGATGGAGGTTAAACGGGGTACAGACCCGATCATAGACCTTTGCGCAGCGTTGTTTTTTATGGACGAGGCCAAAGGGCTGATGATGGGCGGCGGTAATCATGCTGCGCTGGAGCCGAGGAAATATCTTTATCACCTCTATCTTGCCTTTGCTGAATATCACGGCATTAAGCCGCTGGCGGTCACGAATTTTGGCAAGGCGATAACTGCGGCAGCGCGGGAATATGGTCAGGAATATCTCACCAGAACGATCAAGGGGAGGCGTCAGACCAATGTCGGTATAGGTGAGCTGGCTGATGAGTTTATGCCAAGGGCATATGGCTCAGAACCGCCAAAAGACGAAGAATAGAATTTTTAAAATGTATTACTATCTACCTAATGGTTGTAAAAGGATAATTAAGTAATATAAAACAGTAAGTTAAGTTAGGTAGATAGCATCAAAATTACTATCTACCTACTGTCTACCTGCTATCTACCTTATCTACCCAATGGGTAGAGAGAAAACCCCTCTGGGTAGACAGAGGGTAGGCAGTAAATTAATGCTATCTACCCGCCTGAAAACCGCGCCATTACTGGGCTGGCAGCAATCAGGTAGACAGGGTAGAGAGGAAAACGCAAAACTTTTATTTTTTATATCTCGCAAAGAGCAAACTGAGGTGAAAAAATGCTGGAAGCCGGAATGGTTGAGAAGAAATCAGCAGGTAGCGCAGCCCTCTGGATGCGTGACGCCGTGGAGGCAATCTATAAACAGTTTGGCGATGGCTATGCCAGAGAACACCCTGAGTTGGTGGCGGGCTTCATGCAGGCAGCAGTCGTCGATCAGGCGGGAATGTATATCCGTTCGCTGGTGGAAACGCTGGATTTATGGCCCGGTTCGTTGGCATAAATTACAGCGCGAACCGTTGAGCCTTTAAGCGTGGAGGCTCCAAAACGACAGCACACTTATCAGCATATGGGCGGCTGGTGGCCGGACAAGTTTGTCGGTAGCCCACCAGCCAATTTACTCTACTCAGCCACCAGCGGAACCGCCCGTTCGCGGCGAGCTGACCAGTCAAAAGAAGAAATGAGGTTAATTATGGCCAATATTACTCAAGATGATGAATGGATGATGGAAGCGGGAATTATAGCGAGGATGTATATGACTCCCCGGCAAATAAGAGCTTACCGTAGCGGGCGGTGGGTAGAAGGCATTCATTATAAGAAGCATTCCCCCGATCCGTTCGCTACAGAAGGGAGAGCGACACTTCTTTATAACTACACAAAAATCAATAAGCTTGTTGGAGATGCTCAATGATTATGCTGGTTGGTGGCGGACCCTGAGACCCGGACGACGGGGAAAGGTACGGGGCCGCCAACTGCCGGGTAATGCCGCAGAGCACGGGCAGGCTACTTTGGGCTGGGCGTTACTGCTTGTGAACCTTAGTTGTTTCAATTATTTGATCTGATTCGCTAAATTTGAGATTTTTTCTTGCTTTAGTTTAAATTCAGATTCATCTGATATAGATTTATTGGTGTCTACAGAACGCAATAGACGACAAAACAATCAATACGTTTATGCTCGCAGGAGCGATACATGACAAAAGTTATTGTAGTGATATTTCTGTCACTTTTTGTATTCACAGCAACCGCAGCTAACAAACCCTGCTCTGGGAAGAAGGGCGGAATATCTCACTGCTCAGGTGAAAAGTTTGTTTGTAATGACGGCTCAATTAGTAAATCGAAGAAAATATGCCGCTAGAATAAATTGACAAGCATATGCTCATGTGGAACGGGAGAAATTATGCTGGATGGTCTAAGCAGTTAGTTGGGTTTTTATTAACCTTCTGGCATATGTTCCCTTAGTCGTTTTATACACTTGAACTCAGGTTAAGGAATAGAATGAGAACGCTTGGTATAAGGGTTGAACCCAAACAAATATCATTTGTAGTGTATTGCAATAATGAAAAAACATTACTATGTGTTGATGTAATTACCATACCTAAGGCTCTTGAGGTTCCCGAACAACTTAAATATGTAAGAAATAATGTATTAGATATATTGAGAGAGTATCAGGTTGAGCGTGCCGCGCTGCGAGTAGCAGAAGGAATAGCAAAGAATCAAAGCATTCCTCGTTACTATCTTGAAGCTGTAATTCAAGAAGCGTTTTCGAGTAGTAATGTTATTGCTTATCAGGTAGTTAGGATGAGTTCGATAATGAGTAGATTGAAGTTGAACAAAGCCGATTATAACCTCATTCTTGAATCAAAATCTTCAATAAATAACATTGATAATTCATCTTTTAAAAAACCAATGAATGAAGCGTTGATGGCCTCGCTGGCGGTGGTGGAGAATGCTTAATCAAGATTACAAAAATGCTACATTATCATTTTCTGAAATAGAAGAATTAGATGAGCAAGGTAAAAATTCAAGGGTTTTTTTGGCGCATGATAAAAATTTAGACTGTGAATTAGTAATCAAAGAGATAAAAATAAAAGAGTTTGATTGCGATAGTTACTTTAATGAGGCTCGAAAGCTTTATCAAAGTTCTCACCCTAACGTAGTGCAAGTGCAGTATGCAGCGAAAGACGAAGAAAATGTATATATTGGTCTGCCTTTCTATAAAAAAGGATCGATACATCGACGAATGAATAATGAGTCTTTGACAAGCTTAGAGGTTATAAGATATTCAATTCACTTTTTAAGTGGTTTGTTTCATATACATTCTAAGGGTTTGATTCATTTCGATATTAAACCAAATAACATTCTTTTATCC